>NZ_JBALMU010000032.1:0-30318 GCF_036962285.1 Bacillus sp. JJ634 | reverse complement strand
GTATTTCCTTCTGAATCAACGGCACGATATAGATACATCCATTGACCTTTGACTTTCACATATGTCTCATCGACTCGCCAAGAATCATTGGTTGGCTTGAGATGACGCCGTACTCGCTTATCTAACTCAGGACCATACTGATGAACCCAGCGCATGATGGTTGTATGAGCAATAGATAGTCCGCGTTCTTCCATCATTTCGACTAAATCACAAAAACTGAGGTTGTACCGCAGGTACCATCTCACGGTTAATAAGATAATATTAGGCTGATAATGTTTCCACTTGAATAGATTTTGCTTTTCCATACTGACCATATCCTTTTTTAGAGTACTAGTATCAGTATGTCCGAGTTTGGGAGATTACCTGCAGATATTTTAAAATTTTTGCACCAGAACCTGTTGACAAAATAAACAAGGATATTTAATATTTTAATTGTTAACATATATCGATTTTATGTTAACAATTAAAAAGGATTTATTTTAATAGTTAATGTAAGTGATTCATAACATGGTTATGAGTAGATTGATACTGTTTTCCAATGCTTTTTGTACAAATTTCAAATCTACTAGAAAACTATGACTGGGAGTGCAGCCGTCAAAAGATATTCATACATATCAATACTATTTTTCTACTAACAAGAATGTTGAAAAATGAAAGGATGATAGAAACCTTGCTAAAAGAAAACATTTACAGTGTGAGAATGAGAGCAGCACAGAATGGTTCTCACGAAAAAGGTGGAAAGCATATATCTGGCGGGGAACAACTCTCAACATATGAAAATTTGAAAAATTCCGTAAATACCCTGCTAGAAAAAGCGTTATCTCATTCAAGAGGCAACCCGGATTTTATGCAAATTCAGTTTGAGCTGATTAATGAACCGATAAAAAAATTGAAACCATTACCTGTTGGAACAAATGAAGTTGGATCCGTAGAAGAAGGTCAATCAGTCGCTCGGAAGCTTTTAGAGAAAGCAGGAGTTCCAGCTGAAAGTATTGAGCAGGCGTATAAAAAAATGACTGAGTATTCAGAACTCAGAGGAGCAATTTTGTTTAATATTCGCTCTGGTTTACGAATCGATGGTCGAAATGAAAAAGGTATTCGGGTTTCGAGAATGGACTGGTTAACCACAAATTTTGAAAAATGGGCCGACCATTACAAAATGCCTCGAAGTCAAAGAGTGAAGGAGGCGCTTGTACTTGCAACAAAGGTGAGTGCGCATCCCGCTACTGTCGCAGAATTATGCTGGTCAGATGATCCCGAATATATAACAGGGTATGTTGCCAGTAAAAAGCAGGGCTATCAGCGAATTACGAAGCTAAAAGAATATGGAGATGAATGCGGCTGCCGAATCTTCTTTGTAGATGGCTTAAGCGATCTTCATTCATACATAGACTACCTAGAAAAACAGCCAATATTCGTTCAATGGGGGGAAGATGATGAATGTCACACGAGTTAATTGAAAAAAGCAAGAAGTATCACTTCACATATGTACGATGATCGTGTCGGTACGGTAGAAACGGTAAAAGAAGCTGGTATGTCTCCATGTTCAGGTGTCATTGTAGGAATGAGAGAGACTAAGCAAGATGTAGTCGATATGGCTAATAGTTTAAAAGCACTTGATGCGGATTCCATTTCGGTTAATTTCTTACATGCAATTGATGGTACGATGCTAGAAGGGGTTAACGAATTAAATCCACTTTATTGTTTAAAAGTTCTAGCACTATTCCGTTTTATCAATCCAACAAAGGAAATTCGAGTTTCAGGTGGACGTGAAGTCAACCTGCGTTCACTGCAACCACTAGCGCTATATGCAGCCAATTCAATCTTCGTTGGAGATTATTTAACAACAGCTGGGCAAGATGAAACGGAAGATCAAAAAATGTTACGTGACTTAGGATTTGAAGTAGAGTCAGTAGAAGAAATGAAAGCCAGCTTAGCAGCAGAAAAATAAAAACAGCTTAAAAGTTTTACAGAGATGGGAGTGATGCATCTCTGTAAAACGATTGTGAATGTATACTAGGGGGGCTAACATGACAACGGATTTAAATCAAATCATACCACTTTCATTTACTACTTCTGAGTTTTTTCAAAATCCCTATCCATTTTATGAAAAGCTTCGATCCATTCATCCTATCTATTGGGGAAACCTGTTAAAATATCCTGGATGGTACGTGACAGGATATAAAGAAGCGATAACCATTCTGAAAGATACTCGATTTAAAAATCGTATCCCGCTGCCCCAGGCTTCAAAAAAATATGAGCAGCTAAAAAACATCCAAAATGACATGATGCTTTTTAAAAATCAACCTGACCATAAGCGATTACGTCTTCTGGTTAGTAACGTATTCACTCCTAGAATGGTGGAACATCTTCGCCCTTACATCCAAGAAACGGTAAATAATTTATTGCAACAGGTTCAAAATAAGAAGGCAATGGATGTGATTTCCGATTTTGCCTTTCCTTTAGCCAGTCTCATTATCGCGAAAATATTAGGAGTCCCTCAAGAAGAGAGACACCAATTTAGAGAATGGGCGGTAATCTTAATACAAACCATTGATTTTACACGTTCGAGAAAGAATTTAGACAATGGGAATGCAATTACAATCACCTTACGAAATTATTTTAAAGAGCTGATGGAAAAACGGAAACAAAGCCCTGAAGAGGACCTTATCAGTCTGTTAATAAAAGAAGAACAGCAAGGGGACAGGTTAACGGATGAAGAATTACTTGCAACATGCATTTTACTTGTTATTGCTGGTCATGAAACAACTGTTAATCTCATCAGCAACTCGATTCTTAACTTATTGAAAAATCCTCATCAGATGATGAAGCTAAAAGAAAACCCATCGTTTATTGAAAATGCCGTAGAGGAGTTTTTACGCTATGAGAGTCCAACACAAATGATTGCTCGGATTGCATCGGAGGATATCGAAATCGACCAAACAACGATTAAAAAGGGCGATCAAGTCTATATTCTTTTAGGTGCAGCAAATCGGGATCCCAATAAATTTGCTCATGCTCATTTACTTGATATCACTAGGAGCCCGAATCCTCATCTTGCATTTGGATATGGCACGCATTTTTGTTTAGGTGCTCCGTTGACCCGTTTAGAAGCACAAATTGCAATTCAAAGTCTCCTGCAACAGATGAACAATCCCCAACTAGCATCTTCTGACCTTTCATGGCGAAAGCTGGTAGGGTTTAGATCCTTAAACGAACTGCGAATTACTTTTGATTAAGATATGGAGATGGTATTTTTAGTTAAATAGGTACGGGTAATGAAAGCGGATGCAATCGATGCATCCGCTTTTTCCAAGTGCGCCTGGCATGGGTGCAGTCTATAGGGTGAGAGTTACGAATCACGAAGACAATAGTAGTGATTAGCTGACGAGTGACACAAAAGTCCAGAATATAAAAACATCATTATAACAAGGTTTATCTTTTAATTGTCATAAGTTTTGTGTCATAAAATAGTGACACAAAACTTATGACTTTATTGTTATTTTACACAAAAATCTAGACGCTTTCGAAAAATGACACCAAAGTCTAGACACTCTTGTACTACACTTCTGGTTAGCAGAGAATTAAACTTTTGTGGATTTTGAATAAAGTTTGATCATAAATCCTGTTGATGCAGGATTTTTTGCTTATTCAACAAACGGGCCATTTTCCGGAATAAAGTGATACTTTATACAACCTCCGGTTATTTCCAATAGGGTCCTGCAGGCCCCCCTATTGGAGTTATATACAAAGATTACGCTTCACTGTAATTACTGAAGATGTTTAGTTGCAAACTGAAAAGATGCGTGTTCTTACATGTAATTAAAACAGGTGTTTCTCAGATTCCTTAGTGTAATGCAATACTTGATCAAGTTTACCATTTTTGAGTTTTACTGCCCATTCTGAATCAGCTAACAATGCACGGCCGACTGCTACATAGTCATATTCGCCTGCTTTGATTTTTTCATCTATAATTTTGAGATTGTCTTCAATTGTTAAATTATCATTATCCTGATTGCTCAAATATGTGCGATTAATTCCGACGGAACCGACCGCAATCGTTGGTTTCTTAGTAATTCGTTTAGTCCAGCCAGCTAAGTTTAAAGATTGATCTTCATCTTTAAATTCAGGTTCCCATATTCGTCTTGTAGAGCAATGGAAAATATCTACGCCAGCATCAACCAAGGGGGTAAGCAATTGTTCAAGCTCATTAGAGTTCTTAGCTAATTTAGCTTCATAATCGCTTCCTTTCCATTGTGAATAACGAAAGACAATCGGAAAATCAGGCCCAACTTCTTTCCGGCAAGCACGAACAATATCTGCCGCAAATTTCGTTCGCTCTCCTAGATCCCCACCATACTCATCTTTACGCTTGTTCGTTACTTCCCAAAGAAATTGATCAATTAAGTATCCATGCGCTCCATGCAATTCAATTCCGTCAAATCCGATGCGCTTAGCATTTGATGCAGCTTCGGCATATGCATCAATCATTTCAGTGACTTCTTTTTTCGTTAAAGCCTTTATTTTCTCATTTCTGCGGCCTTTTAAAGTAAATCCAGACGGACTCACAGGAGGTGAGTCAATATTTGGTACACTGCCTGCTTTTCGTGCTGCACCTACATGCCATAATTGTGGAATGATTTTGCCACCTGCTTGGTGGACTTCAGTAACTACATTTGACCAGCCATTTAAGGCGTCCTCACCATAAAAACGGGGGATATCGGCGCTCGCTACTGCAGCTGGGTGGTTGATCGCTGTCCCTTCAGTTATGATGAGTCCAATCCCATTCTCTGCACGTTTGCGGTAATATTGTGCAACATTTTCCCCTGGGACACCTTCTGGCGAAAAGTTTCTTGTCATTGGGGCCATCACTAATCGGCTTGCTAACATTTCATTTCCAAACGGTACAGATTGTAACAAAGTATGACCTACGCACTTTTGATCCAAGGCGAGCACTTCCTTCCATTAATTCGTTTTATCATGCTACCTTTATTCTACAATTCCACTATACAAATATAAACCGATAAGTCCTATGTTTTTACTGACATAGGGAGTCTTTAGTACAATAACTAAGGTGTTATTTTTTTGCAGCTTTTTCGTATTTTCTACTATTCAAGAATCGAAAAAACGCTTGGTTTATCCAAGCGTTTTTATGTGCTAATACATAGTTATTTCATATGCTAAACCTATTATGATTTAACAAAGTAGTTCTACTGTTATTTTAACTTTTCTCCACCATATTGGAACTACTATTGTATGACAAATACCTTTTAATTTTGACCACGAAACATATATAACGGTATACTATTTCATTTTCATTTTAGGTAGTAAAAAACGCTAAACCTTGATATAACAAGGATTGTTTTATTTCGTATTTCTTCATATTTATATGGACACATAAAAGAACGTAAAAAATACGCTTTTAATGGTTACTATAGGCAAATAGGGTAAGGAAAAGCTCCTTACCCATTGCTCATATTTTAAAAGGAAGAGAAAAACCTTAATATATCAATGATTCTATTATTCTATTTTTATCTATTCTATAACTAGGTTGAATGGGCGGCATGATGTAATAAAGAAAAGCACTCTTAAACCCGGCTACATGTGGTTTTGTATGGTAAACTTTCGTGCCGATTTCGTGCCGAAATGATTTTATTTTGCATTATAATCTATTTAAAAAAATCGGTAAACACTTGATATAAAGCCATTTCTTTATAAATGATTTCAAGCTGTTTTACGTACAATTAATCAAGTTTGAAATGGAAGGTTCTATCGGTTAACGATAAATAGCCGAAGGTTGTTGATAAATGGACAGTTCTGATTGATAAAACAAAAAACTCGTTGATAAACATTCATACAGGCACAGAGTCGTCTTTAGCTTAACTTTTTGGTCCTTTGAGATATATGTTAAAATAAAGAAAACTGCGGAATAGGTTGGTTAGGATGATTTATATCGGAGTAACAGGTTGGGGGGATCATCATTCTTTGTATCGTTATGGTGTGTCCCAACGTGATAAGTTAAAAGAGTATGGTGCACACTTTCCGATTGTGGAAGTGGACGCGTCTTTTTATGCTGTTCAACCGAAGCAAAATAGTGAAAAGTGGGTGATTGAGACACCCGCTAATTTTCAATTTATCGTAAAAGCATATCAAGGCATGACAGGACATCAGCGCGGGGAAATTCCGTTTTCAAATAAGAAAGAGATGTTTGCGGCTTTCCGTGATTCACTCGAACCTTTCCAGAAGGCTGGTAAACTAGCAATGGTACTTTTTCAGTTCCCGCCTTGGTTTGATTGTACACGTCAGCATGTCAATTATCTTCGTTTTTGTAAAGCGGAGATGGGCGAAGTTCCAGTTGCACTAGAATTTCGGCATCAAAGCTGGTATTCCGCTGTCTTTAGGGAGCAAACCTTGCAATTTATTAAAAATGAAAAATGGATTCATACTGTATGTGATGAACCGCAAGCTGGGGCAGGGTCGATACCGATTGTACTTGAAGCGACAGATGTTAAAAAAACATTAATTCGTTTTCATGGCCGCAATGTACATGGTTGGCAGCACCCATCGGCACATAATTGGCGTGAAGTTCGCTATCTTTATCGCTATACTGAAAAAGAGCTTGTAGAATGGGTGGACCGTCTTCGATTGCTAGAGAAGCAAACGCAGGATATATATGTGCTTTTCAATAATAATTCTGGTGGTGACGCGGCTGATAATGCAAAGCAATTTATCGATTTACTAGGGATTGAATACGAAGGGCTTGCTTCTAAGCAGCTTGACTTATTTTAAATAATTAGAGAATAAACAGGCTGTGTTAAAATCTATCATTTTATTTAACAGAGTCAAGAGGATGGATATAAGTGGAAGTAATTGTGTTGATCATCATTGGATTTTTAGCTGGAACGATTGGAGCACTCGTTGGTCTTGGCGGAGGAATTGTTATCGTTCCAGCTCTACTTTTTTTAGGAAATTCTACTTCACTGCTTGACTCTATTACGCCTCAGGTTGCAGTTGGTGTTTCAACAGTCATTATGATTTTTACCGGCTTATCATCAACATTAGCTTATATGAAGCATCAAACTGTCGATTATAAGGCGGGGCTTATTTTCTTTGTCGGCAGTGGACCAGGTGGTATAATTGGAGCTCATGTTAATAAAATTCTTGATATACACTCTTTTTCGTTATACTTTGGTTTGTTTATGATTTTAATCGCGACAATTCTGCTTGTTAAAGACCGTTTAAAGCCGCTTACATTTAAACCAGGGAAAGGAAAGATTATTAAGACATATCGCAATAAGGATGGAGTGCAAACTACATATGGCTATCGTCCACTTGTTGCAATATTGATTTCCTTTGTCGTAGGTTTTAGTTCAGGGTTATTTGGCATTGGCGGTGGAGCAATCATTGTACCTACCATGATTCTCTTATTTTTCTTTCCTCCACATGTGGCGGTTGCAACATCCATGTTTATGGTGTTCTTATCATCGATTACGAATTCGATTACACATATTTCACTTGGAAATGTGAATTGGTTATATGCTTTAGCGCTTATTCCAGGAGCTTGGTTTGGTGCCAAGTTCGGTGCTTTTATCAATACTCGTTTAAAAAGTCGCTCCATTGAACATGTTTTGAAAATTGTATTAATTCTATTTGGATTCCGTCTCGTATATCAAGGAATTACAGGACAATAAGGGAGGCAAATGATGTCTGAAATCATTCATTTATATCATACAAATGATTTTCATAGTCATTTTGAAAACTGGCCTAGAATCGTAGAATTTCTTAAAGAAAGACGTTTGCTTCATCAAGAGACAGGTGAAGAAGCGCTTATTCTCGATATTGGGGACCATGTAGATCGTTGGCATCCCTATTCAGAGGGGACATTAGGCAAAGGGAATATTACGTTGCTCAATGAGGCTGGCTATCAATATGTAACGATTGGAAATAATGAGGGAATTACATTGCCGCATGACGCACTAGATTGCTTATATGAACAGGCGGAATTTGAAGTGCTTGTCGCGAATCTATATGAGGAACAGGATAGAAGGCCTAAGTGGGTGCTGCCTTATTCGATTCATACAACGAAGCAAGGAACAAGAATTGCTTTGATTGGTTTAACTGCGTTTTTTCAAAAATTTTATTCTGCACTTGGTTGGGAGGTAAAAGAGCCATTTGTTGAATTACAAACGCAGCTGCAGCAAATTAGAGGAGAAGCAGATATTATCGTTGTGCTTTCTCATCTAGGTCTTAATGATGATGAGAAGATGGCAGAGGATTTTCCCGAAATTGATATTATTCTAGGTGCGCACACCCATCATGTACTTCATCAAGGTAAATTAGTAAATGATGTTCTTCTTTGCGGCGCAGGTAAGTTTGGTTTTTTTGTTGGGCAAGTGGAGATTGATTTTGATGAGCATAGAGGAATTACAAAGAAAAGTGCCTATTTGTATGACACAAATGAGCTGCCAGAACTCGTTGGAGAAAGAGAATGGATTGAAGCTATGTATCATGCTGGTGGAGAAGCACTTCAAGAAGTAGTAACGAATTTGCCAGAACCGTTACATAATGATTGGTTTCAAAGAGAGAGGTTATCAGAAATTTTATGTTCATCATTAAGAGAGTGGGCCGAGGCAGATTGTGCTTTTTTAAATGCAGGCTTATTACTAGAAGGGTTGCCGAGCGGAGTCGTAAAAAAAGGCGACATTCATCGAATTTGCCCCCATCCGATTAACCCGTGTGTAATTGAAATACAAGGGAATGAGCTAAAAGAAATTTTATTGCAATCTAGAAATGAAGAATGGCCTCATCTTCAAGTAAAAGGATTTGGATTTAGAGGCAAGGTGATGGGAACTATGCTGTATGATCAAATCGAATTTGTGCAAACGACCAATGGGGTAGTTAAACAAATTAATATAAACGGAAACAAGCTGCAGCCGCACGACATGTATAAATTAGTTTTACCTGACATGTTTACGTTTGGTTACTTCTTTCCACAAATTCAACGTTTGAAGAATAAAGAATATTTAATGCCTGAATTTTTAAGGGATATTTTAATTTGGAAGTTGAAAAAAATGTATCCTGATTATTAAAGGATATTTCACGGTTTCGTCCTCTTTTTCATAATGTAAATAGGAGAAAGGGGCGAAATCAATTGATTAGTATGAATCCTATTAAGTTGAAAGAGTATACTTTTCTAGCGATTTCAGTTGAATTGCCAAAGACAACGTTACTTGTTGTGACTTCTGATAAAGGCTATATTATGTGCGGTGCTCTAGATGTGGCCCTTTTAAATGATAAATTAAAGGATCGAAGGATTGTAGCAGGCAGGGCAACGGGTGTTAAGACGATTGATCAGTTGCTAGAAGCACCGTTAGAGTCCGTAACATATGAAGCAGAAGTTTTAGGCATTCACCGAGGAATGATTGGGAAAGATGCATTATTAAAAATGGTCTAATGCTGAATGTAAGCGAATTTTCTATTTATACTAGAAATTCGCTTTTTTAATGTGCAATAAATGTGGCTTTTCCGAAGAAGGGCATTGAAAAATTCCCTTTTTAACCGATAATAGTTATATATTGTACAAAGTATGCTTGTGAGAAATATATGCTAATGAGAACGGAGTACGGCCATGAGACTATTAGCTACAGAATCATTGAATCCAGGAGTTATCCTTGGGAAAACGATTTTTAATGAGCAAGGAAATATTCTATTAGGTGAAGGAATCACCTTAACAGAGAAAATGATCAATCGATTAATGGTTCTTAATATACGATTTGTTTATATTGTAGATGAACAAACAGCAGACATTATACCAAGCAAGCCTATTTCAGATCAATTAAGGATGGATACGTTTAAAGCGATTGAATCTGTTTTTACTCAATTACAAAGCGATAATAAGCTTAAAACGAAAATTGTTGTCGAAAAAGCGGCTGCACGATTTACAGAGCTTGTCCGCAATATCACAGCTGAATTGAAAAATAATAAAGAGTTATTTACGTTACTAGGGGATCTTTTTACATACGATAATGAAATTTTTAGTCATTCATTAAATGTCACTCTATATTCATTAGCGTTAGGAATTGAATTAAAATTAAATGAAAAACAACTAGAATTGCTCGGCATAGGATCTATTTTTCATGATATTGGAAAAATGATAGTGCCTGAGGATATTTTGCGAAAGCCTGGAAAGCTGACAGAAAGTGAATTTGAACAGGTGAAGAATCATTCAGAATATGGATTTATGTTACTGAAAAATATTCATACGATTTCCTTACATGTTGCTCATTGCGCATATCAGCATCATGAGCGAATTGATGGCTTAGGCTATCCACGTGGGATTAAAGGTAATGAAATACATCAATTAGCGAAAATCATTTCGGTTGCCGATGTTTTCGATGCCGTTACGTCCCATCGTGTGTACCGAAAAGCGATGCTTCCAAGTGAGGGGTTAGAAGTTCTATATGCCGGTGCAGGGAGTCAGTTTGAAGTGGGAATTGTTGAAGCATTTCGTCGAGCAGTAGCCATTTATCCAAATGGGCTGACTGTGCAATTGAATGATGGAAGAAAAGGGGTGATTTCTGGTCAAAATATTAGGCTTGGAGATCGTCCGATCGTTCGTATTTTAGAAGAATTCGATCATACATTGAATCAGACGTACGAATTAAATTTGAAAGATTATCCTCAATTAATGATTGTGCAGTGTGCGAATGCTTAGTAAAAGCTCCCTCATGCCATCTAAGGAGTGAGAGGGAGTCTTTTGAATTCATACGTATGGAAAGAAAAAACGCTTACTCCTTCTCCTCCTCGGGCTTCATGATAGCGGGGGCAACTGTGCTTGAACCGTTACTGTAATAGCTTGGTACATCTCCGTCAATTAATATCCCGCCAGCATTGATTTTATGTTCGACAATCATATCATCGGCTAAAGATGGAATAACAATTTGCATGTTGACTTTAAAATTAACCGTCAATTCAAGAAAGACTGTATTAATGCCTGCATGGGTTAAATGTGTATTAAAGTCTGATTCGACGTGACCGATAGCAGCCATTTTAACAGGGATTTTTGGACCGTAATTGGCGAGAAGAGCATTGCCTGTAATAACGCCTAAAGGAATATAATACACCACTTCTTTGAGTTGTTCATCGTCTATCGATGAGGCTGTCGTAAATGGATTGGACTCGATAATCCCAAGCTTTTTTTGGATGTCATTCCTAATGTCTGCTTGCAAGCGAATCGATGCTTCCGGATTAATCGTATAGGAAGGAGGATTATTGTCTCCTGTATCATTCTTCATAATAACTTCATTTAAGTTTGTTTTTTCCATATTTTCATCTATAGATTCGTGAATAGCTTTTGTGGCAATTCTGTCTACTTCATTTTTAGCGATACTCATAATAACAGGTTCAACCGTTTTATTAACAAAGGAAAGAGATAAAATACTTGTAAAAATAAAAAGAATGAACGAGATGAAGAATACGTGACGTGTTTTTAGAGGTCCTTTTTTACGAAATAGTTTGGATTTTCGTCTTGCTCGAAACATGTTAAGAGCCTCCTTTAATAAAGGCTGTACGGAAAGGCATGCAAAATTATGGCTTCGTAGAAAATAAGCCAAAAATAACCAGTTTCCTATAAAGTGAAACTTCCATTAGTGGGGGGCTTACTGCCTGTTAAGTGTGGGATAAATAAAGCTTTATTCAAAAGATATGCATTAAGCTTAGCGGATTATGTTAAAAAGCGGTGAGAAATCTATCTTCTCACCGCTGAATGTTTATTCCTATTTTTTCTTTATTCTGTCATTACGTTCCCAAATTTTCAAGTATGGATAAGGGTCGAAACTCCATTCAGTGATGCCATTATCTTTATAGAGACCAAAATGCAAATGAGGAGGGAACTTCCCAGAGGTTCCAGGAGGTCCGTAACCGGTACTTCCAACACTTCCAATTATTTGGGCGGGTTTAACGACTTGTCCTACTTTTAGATCGTTAGCAAAGCCGTTGAGATGAGCAAAGTAATGATAATTATTATTTAAATCTCGAATTCCGATTCGCCATCCCCCATATTTATTCCACCCTTTCATTTCAATGATGCCATAACAGGTTGAACGAACGGGAACCCCGTAAGAGGCAAAGACGTCTGTCCCTTCATGAATACGTCTCCCGCCCCAACCGCGAGCAGAGCCCCAGGTGCTTCTGTACGTATAATGACTTCCAATAGGGAGCGGAAACGCTTTTTCCTGTAAATGTAATGTCCCAAATGTTTTATAAATTCGGGCATTTCCGATAATAATACTTACCGCTTTATCTCTTTTGTAATAATTCCATAATCCAATGCGTATATTTTCTTCATCCGTCCCATAGTTAAGTAAATAGTTTGCAAAGGTATATAAACGGTCAACATCGCTATTGATGTCAGCACGTCCATCTCCATCTCCATCTAAGCCAATGCCGCCAAATAAGCTAATTGACAGCGGCTTAACATCAGCAGGGTTTGGATTTAATGCTCCTACCCATTTCGAAGGTTCAATATAGATGCCAATGACTCCTTTCGCTTTTTCACGGTCTTTACGGGTTAAGCGTAAATTATGTTCATACTGATCTGCTGCGGCGAGATAATACCAAGGGATCTGTAGGATAGTCTCCATATTTTGATACAATTCTAATCTCTTGGTAAATAAATCAGCCTCGGATGGTGATGGAGTAGCAGCGAAGACTGATCCGCTGCTGCATATTATGGAAATCATTATTAGAGAAAGGATGGCTCTTTTCACAATGTCAGTCTCCTTTCAATGTATGCTGTCATTAGTGTTCATCATTGGAGGGGAAATCATGAAAGATAAATTGTGGTAATCCTGCAAAAAGAGGGATTGGTCATCAAGTCCCAATCCCTGCAATTTTACATATTCCTTGTGTTTTCATGGATGTTTTTGTTATTATGTCGTTCAGTAACATTTTCTCCATTTTCATTTTCTTCATCGCTTATTTTAGAGCCTTGTGGAGATTTAAGCATTTCTTGAATGGTTTTATTAAGCGAGAACTCCATGCCTTCATGATCTGATTCTAAATTTGCATAATTTTCGATATATGGAGCTAATGCAATATTGTCACTCACATACACATGATAATAGCGAGGAACAGCAGACATAGCGGTTCGCTTTACTTGATCGGCTGTTTCTTGGCGATTATTTGAATCGGTTTCATACACGACAAGTACTTCCTCATCTGTCACAAGTGTTGATACATCACGTACATTAGGGAGTTGGATACTTAAATTAGAAATGACATTGGCTAACTGTTCGCGGTCAATGGATGAAATTTGATTATCAATGTTTTGGCCTTCTACGGTTGTTTTATTAACTCGAGTAAAGCCGAAATCATCGCGGTCTCTCGCAGTATTTTGGTAATCTTCATCATAGTAGTGGGCAGGAGTTCGTACTGTAAGCGGTTCTGCTTTATTTGTGTCCATGCTTGTATCGTTGTCTCCATTTGTTGAGCAACCACTTATGATAAACAGTGAACTAAGTCCAATGGATAAAATTGCTTTTTTCAAAGCTGACACCCCCTTATCGATTAGGTTGAGCATCTTTCTGTAAATTTCGCTTAGTAATTGATGGTGAATCAGTTATAATTTAAGGATAACTATGTATTTTGAGAGGTGAAGAACATGATTACGATCAATAATATAGCCTACGAAGTAATCGATGAGCGAAGAGATGGCTATAATGAAGAGGCATTTAAAGCCCGTTATAGTGAAATCTTAACGAAGTATGATTATATCGTTGGCGACTGGGGATATGGACAGTTAAGGCTTCGTGGCTTTTTTGATGATCAAAATCATAAAGCCACCTTTGATACGAAAATAAGTACAGTAACAGAGTACTTATATGAATACTGCAATTTTGGCTGTCCGTATTTTATAGTGAAAAAAATAAAGAAATAAAAAAGGGGTGCCCCAAAAGTCTGTATTTTTGCGACTTTTTGGAGCACCTTCTTTTTATGAACCTTTATTGAGTCGGTAACTAAATGATTTTAGTTAGGGGTATCTATTTACCCTTTATTCTCTTGTGCCGTCCGTATACGGACGTTGAGCATTTGTATTCGGATCGTCATGAGTAGGGTGAGCACCTGGATATTGACGAGGCATATTTTCGTGCAGGCTTTTATTTTCATAGTTAAAGTTGCTGTATGAGCGTTGTTCTTCTCCCCATGGTGTGCTTTTACCTTCAACAGGTGTATCTGCACCCCGTGGTGCCCCGTAAGGTCCTTCTGGCTGGTCTTCAGGAATGATATAGTTCCGCTGTTTTTCAACATTGGAAAAATCATAATACTTTTCTTTTTTGTTCAAGATGAATCCCTCCTAATAGATGGTGGTTCATCAATAGGGTGTCCAATAATTACGGATACATAAAGGAATTAAATGACTTCGGTTAAGAATCCGCGTAGCTCTGCTGCTTCTTCTTCAGTTAGTTGAAAGGCTTGTTCAAGATACCCTTCTTCTTCTAAGTCATCGTGTCCGATAATGGCAAAACGATTGCTTTGTAAATTTAGCACTAATTTTTTGCCATAGAATCGGTCAGTCATCGTAATAGCTAAATCAAAGCGGGATTCTTCCCCCATAAAGCTCACAAATCGTGTCTTTGTATCGATTAAATCGTTGTATAAATAAAAGCGCTCTCCCACATGCATTCTCCCTTCAACATTTTATTTCTTCGTTTCATCATAACAAAATCTAAATAATAGTGAAATGTGTGCATAGAGAAGATATCCGTATCTTTGCGATGAACTTATGAAATTGTTGTGGAGGAAGGAATATCTAATAGTCGATATTTTCGACAAGATTTCTTTATTTAAGACAAAATATGATAAGATATAGGTAATATAGCCCGGGTGGAAGGGATGAGAAATATGTCGCTGAATGATAAGAAAGGTTATAAATCACTAGGAAAGTGGCTTAAACTGTTTAGTCCATTGTCTGGGCTTCGCTTCTATCCACCTCAGTTCATTGTGAGGAATCCAATGATACAAGCAGTAAACATGTCGTTTTCACAAGGATATGAAGTAGCCGTCATTGTGTTTGATATTCAAGATGTACTTCAATTCAAAGAAGAGATGGGTGAACAGCAATATGATACCTATATCAAACAGTTAAAAAAGGCATTCAAAGAAGCAATTGTAGATAGAATACCGAAAGAAGATATTCTTATTTTGCATGATTATAACAGCGATAACGTTACATTCCTTATGCGGATAGATTGTACGGAGAAAAAGTCACGTGAACTGGATGAAATCATTTATAGGATTACAGCAAATGTTCAAGAACACTTGCAAGAGATCAGTCCTCAATGTAAGTCCCCGTTTATAACCGGCTATATGTTTGTTGAGAAGAGCCAGTATCCAACTGAACATGCTGTGAATAGAGCTTATAAGCAAGCGGTTATAATGACGGAAGAAAAGAAGAAAGCTGGATTTAGTGGATTAATGATGACGATAGATGACATTATTTCTAATCAACATATTCGATTGATGGTACAACCTATAGTTGAAGTAGCTACGAATCAGATGAAAGCTCATGAAGTTGCTTACCCGTGGGCCAGCTGGGACAGATTTAGAAAATCCGTTAGCATTATTCTCAGCGGCCAGGCAAACAGGGAGGCTCTATGAATTAGAGCAGATCGTACTAGAAAAAACGTTTAGGCAGGTTTCAGAAAATGATTTATTGAAGCAAGTATTTATTAATCTTACACCTGTTACAATTGAGAATTTACGCTTTCCAACAGACATTAAGGCGATGTTAGACAAGTATCCAAGTATTTCAGCTGAGCAATTTGTCCTTGAAATTACGGAGCGGGAGGCCATTAATCATATAGATTATTTTATTGCCAATATTCAAAGCTTAAGACAATTAGGTTTCCAAATTGCTGTCGATGATACAGGCGCAGGTTATTCAAATTTAAATACTATTATTGAAATTATGCCGGATATTATTAAAATTGATCGCTCTGTTATTCAAAATATTGATAGTAGTACCGTAAAAGAGTCGATGTTAAAGGGACTTTTATTAATTGCGAAGGAAACAGGTTCGATTGTTGTAGCTGAAGGAATTGAGAGTAAAGGGGAAGCTATGGTATTATCAAAGAATAATGTTGATTTGGCACAAGGATATTTCTACGCAAGACCTACAGGTGTGGAGAAACTTAAAGTGTCATCTTAGAATAGAAAGGATCTGGAAAGAATGTACTTTGTAGACCGACAAAAAATTGAACAAATTTTATGTTTCCTTGAGGCCCAGTTATCGAGGTTAGAACAAAAAAAAGAATGGAATGATGAGCTGTCACAATTGGCTTTGGAAAGGATTGTTCAAACGTCCATTGATTCTGTTTTGGATGTGGGCAATGCGATGATTGATGGTTTTATTATGAGGGACCCTGGTAGTTATGAAGATATTGTGGATATTTTACTTGATGAGAAAGTAATTAGCGGGGAAATTGCGACACAATTTAAAAATGTGCTGCCGCTTCGCAAAATGCTTATCCAAGATTATATTGAAGTGTCGCATGAACAGTTACAGACTGTATTTACAGCTAATCTTGCAGCGTTTACTCAATATCCGGAGTTAATTAGAACATACTTAACTAATGAATTAGGAGCTGTTTCTGCTTTTAAAAATTAGGCTATGTTGCAAGAAGGATGAAATCGTAGTTTCAGAAGCAATAAGCCGTATAAAAGGCTAAAATGAACATAGTAACCCTTTATACAAGCGACCAGTAATGGCGCTTGTATTTTTTTAGGGATGACTATGTGACATAAGTTGGGAGTATCACCTTATGAAGGGAGCAGTATGTATGAAATCTTATAAAGGGTATTTAATTGATTTAGATGGGACCATGTATCGTGGATCTGAGCAAATAGCTGAAGCCGCAGGATTTATCGATGAATTGCGCCAACGAAACATTCCTTATTTATTCGTCACCAATAATTCTTCGCGTACACCTGCGCAAGTGGCAGAGAAATTACGGAATTTTGGGATAGAGACAGACAATAAACAAGTATTTACTACAAGCATGGCCACAGCGAATTTTATTGCGGAAAGAAAGGCTGATGCAACGGTATATGTGATCGGTGAAGAGGGCATTCGATACGCTTTACAGGAAAAAGGGCTAGAGCTTGTGGAAGAGAATGCAGATTTTCTCGTTATGGGCATTGATCGAGCTATCGATTATGAAAAATTAACAAAGGCTTGCTTAGCTGTAAGAAATGGTGCTGCATTCATCTCAACCAATGGAGATATTGCCATTCCAACTGAACGCGGCTTGCAGCCTGGAAATGGGGCCATCACATCGGTTGTGGCGGTATCGACGCAAGTAAAACCGACTTTCATTGGTAAGCCGGAATCGATTATTATTGAGCAGGCGTTACAGGTATTAGGTGTCTCAAAAGAAGAAGTCATTATGGTTGGAGATAATTATGATACAGATATTATGGCAGGAATCAATGCAGGGATGGATACTTTACTCGTTCATACAGGAGTGACGAAAAAAGAACACTTGCCGCAATATGAAAAACAACCAACCTTTGTTGTCGATACACTGGCTGATTGGCAGTTTGAATAGTGCAGGTAGATAGGGAGCCAAGTACAGGGAAGAAGATTGTACTGGCTCCTTGTTCTTTTTAAAAAGAACATTATTGATGTTGGGTTCATGGAGAGCCAAGGATCGGTGATAGTTTTTCTTAATCCGTCTTTTCTGCTCGATGGGCTAATCGACTAGACGCAGCAGCGGCGATAGCACCGACAATATCATCTAGAAATGTATGCACGTGTCCTGACGTTTTATCATTTAAAGATTTCAATATTCCTGGCTTCTGTTTATCTACGTATCCATAATTCGTAAACCCAATGGAGCCGTACACATTAACAATTGAGAAAGCAAGAACCTCATCTACTCCGTATAACCCTTCATCTTTTTCAATAATCGTTTGCAGCGGCTCTTCTAATAGTTTTTTTTCAGCTAGTAAATCCAGTTGAATGCCTGTTAAGATGGCATTTTGTACTTCTCGCTTAGACAGAACGCGTTCTACATTATAAATGCAATCTTCCATTTGTAAATTCTCATGATAATCTGCTTGTAAATACATAACAAGATTGGCGATATCTTCGATTTTAACTCCGCGTTTCAAGAGCCATTCTCGTGCTACTTGCTCCGTTAGTGATACTTCTGATTTAGCCATAGAATCACACTCATTTCGATTATTTTGAATGATGCTTAGCGGTTTAGAAATGTTATTCAGAAACTGTAATTTGTATCATATATATAATGTATCCCTGAGTAACAGGTTATGATACCCTACCCTTCATTTTTTTAAGCATTGTACGAGTTTGGTTGGATGATTTTCAAACTTTAGTAAAGGCGGCGATTGGAATGATAGAAGAAATCATTTATCAAAATTATGGAATTTCTGTTGAGCGTGAAGAGAAGAATAGTAACTACCCTTCCTTTCGTTCAGGTAATGTCATTTACAGCATTATTCCGCTTGAAACAGTTGAACAAGATGAGCTTATGGAAAGGAAAAAAATGTCGGAGCATTTAAGAATCCAAGGAGATCAATCCGTCGCTGCTTTTGTTTTGGCGAATCACGGCAGCTATATTTCTGAGGCAGACAATCAATTATTCGTGTTACTTGCTAATGAAGTAATTGAGCCAAGACGAAATCAAAAGACAGGGAGAGCGTTAAGCATTTTTCACGCACAAGGACGCAGTATCGATGAGAAAATTACAAAATGTGCGCGAATTGGCCAGTGGAAACAGTTATGGGAAGCTAGAATCGATCAATTAGAAAGAATTTGGAGCGATAAATTGCAAGCACATCCAAACAATGCGTTTGAGCAGTTATTTATTGAAACTTTTCCTTATTATATGGTGTTAGGAGAAAATGCGGTCCAATATTTAGTCGACACAGAAATAGACGATTATCCAGATGCGGTTGACAGCGGGACAGTTTGTTATGAACGCTTTACACAAAGCACATGGAACGACGAGAGATGGATGAAAAATCCGTTTGATTGGGTATTTGATCATGCCACAAGAGATTTGGCAGAATGGGCAAGGGATTATTATCGGCGTAATATCCATACATACCAACGTGGACTTACGCAGTTCTTTCAGGACTATCAAAGTGTAGAGCGTTTATCCAGCTTCTCAGCCCGTTTATTGTACGCTAGAATGCTTTTTCCGATTCATTATTACGAAACGGTTGAAGAGTACTTTACAAGCCCGACAGAGTCTAGAGCGAATGAATTAGAAGACACCCTTTTACTCATTACAAAATCCTCTCAGCAGTACGAGCATTTTTTAAAGCATTTTTATGAACTAGCTGAAATTCCAGCACAATACATGCAGTTACCGGAAGTAGGCTGGCTGTAAAGTATCCTCAATTGAGAGAATTCGTGTCTTACTGATAGTTAGTTGAATTTATTTTTTTAGATTCTGTTCAATAACGTTGTTGATTTTTACTCATTTTTGCTGAGGGTTCATCATCTGCTCTAGATCAGCGTTAATCGTTTCGAGAGGCAACAAGAACGGTTAGGTGTCTAGAGCTTTTCTTATCTCTCATTAGCTTCTCCCTGTTTAGATAGAATCGTTTGATTAGCTGCTCCTTTGCCATAAAAAAACCTTGTGTAAGATGATTTCTCCTTGTATTCCTATGTTATGATAGGAAGAGGAATTTTTAGAATAGTACTACAATTAAAAAAGTTGAAAGGATGTGGATAGATGAAACAATTTGTAGCTGCTGTTCTTATATGCTTGCTTACTTTACATATGATAGTGGTTCCGACTCAAGCTGCCTCTTCCAATCAATGTATAGAACCGCAATTTTCGATAGTGTTAAAGACAAATGCTGAGTTAAAGGCGAAGGCAAGTCATGCAAGTAAAACGGTTAAAACTTATCCGAAGAATAAGAAGCTTTCGGTTATGAAACGCAGCGGGGATTGGTATTCTATTTGTTATAGTAAAAAAGTAGTTTACCTAGCGATAGAAGATGCGCGTGAAGTATTTAATGCTAAGGAACGAGCGGTACTTGTGCAAGCGGATGCTAAACCAGATGTAAAGCAAGTTGTTTCAGCAGTTGGCCCAAAACTTCAGTCCACGAAGGTAACCATTCAAGCGTTTGAGCAACGAAAAGGAGAATGGCGCAGGGCATTAACCGAAATGAAGGGCATAGTAGGAAAAAAAGGCTTTACTACGAATAAAAAAGAAGGCGATGGTAAATCACCAATTGGAATGTATTCATTTGGAACAGCATTTGGCAGCCAAGCAAAGCCATCGGGAATGAAGCTAACTTATAAAAAAACAACGAAGTATGATTATTGGATTGATGATGTCACATCCAAGGATTATAACAAATGGATTACATACAAAGGCGTCCCAACTAAGAAGTGGAAGTCTTTTGAAAGAATGAATCACTCGTTATATAAATACGGGGTTGTTATTAATTACAATGTTAACCCCATTGTGAGAGGAAAAGGGAGTGCAATCTTTCTTCATATTTGGCGAGGGGAAAATGGAGTTACAGCAGGCTGTGTAGCAACATCGGAGAAAAATGTTTTACGCTTATTAAATTGGCTAAATCCAAGTAAGCATCCTCATATTATTATGGATACAATAGAAACCTTATAAGAGAGTAAGAAATCATAGGCAAAAGGAAACAATTCTTTTATGCATATTCTTCTATTGTTCGAAAAAAAGATATATTTTTTTGAAGCCTACTCTAACAAGGGATTGAAACAAATTGTATGCAAATCTGTATTTTCTAACTATTGATAATTGTGAATAAAAATCATATAATGTCTACTATAAAAAAACAAATGTTTTCTTCAGATAAACAGTGGTTAGGGGGAACCGAAATGAAAGCTATCTCAATCGGTTTATTAGGATTAGGTACGGTAGGTTCAGGAGTTGTCCAAATTATTGAAAGTCATCAAGACAAATTAATGCATCAAATTGGATGCCCTATTCAAATAAAGAAAATTTTAGTGAATGATTTGACGAAAGAGCGTGCGGTTCATATCGATCGCAATATGCTAACAGATAACCCAGAAGATGTTATTTATAACCCAGAAATTGATGTAGTTATCGAAGTAATGGGTGGTATTGAAGAAACGCGTGAATACTTATTACAAGCATTAAAAAATAAAAAACAAGTTATTACGGCAAATAAAGATTTAATGGCTTTATATGGTCCTGAATTATTAGCGGTTGCAACTGAAAATGGCTGCGATTTATTTTATGAGGCAAGTGTAGCTGGTGGAATTCCAATTCTACGTGGACTTGTGGATGGATTATCCTCAGATCGCATTACAAAAATGATGGGGATTGTGAACGGTACTACAAACTTTATTTTAACGAAAATGAGTAAAGACGGCAGCGCCTATGAAGATGTATTAAAAGAAGCTCAAGAGCTTGGTTTTGCTGAGTCTGATCCGACAGCGGATGTAGAAGGGTTAGATGCAGCACGTAAAATGGCAATTCTAGCAACGCTTGGTTTTTCGATGAACGTCGGTTTAGAAGATGTATCTGTTGAAGGAATCACAAAGATTTCTGAGGAAGATTTAGCATATAGCAAAAAGCTTGGCTATACAATGAAGTTGATTGGTGTTGCATCAAGATCAGGCAATAAAGTCGAAGTGAGTGTCCAACCTTCACTATTACCTGAAGCGCATCCGCTAGCTTCTGTTAATAATGAATATAATGCAGTATATGTATACGGAGAAGCAGTAGGAGAGACAATGTTCTATGGCCCAGGAGCAGGTAGCTTACCAACCGCAACAGCTGTTGTCTCGGACTTAGTCGTTGCTTTGAAGAATATGAGACTCGGTGTTAATGGTCGCAGTGCTATTGCGCCTCAATATCCAAAGGCATTAAAAGGGCCAGAGGAAATTCAAGCTAAATTCTTTATTCGCTTGCATGTAAAAGATGAAGTAGGTGTGCTTGCAAGGATTACAAATCTATTTGCTGAGTATGGTGTTGGATTTGATAAAATTCTTCAGCTGCCAATTGATGATAAAGGTGCGTCTGAAATTGTGTTAGTTACACATACGGCTTCTATGGCAGCATTTGAACAAATTCAGCAAAAGTTAAATGACTATGAGATGGTTAAAGAAATTAAAAGTACGTACCGTGTTGAAGGAGAGAATATGAAATGAGCTGGCAAGGTTTAATCAAGGAATATAAAGAGTTTTTACCTGTAACGGAAAATACGCCTGAATTATCGTTATTAGAAGGAAATACACCATTAATTAAATGCGACAATTTATCTGAACAGTTCGGGGTTGAACTATATGTAAAATATGAAGGATTAAACCCGACAGGATCATTTAAGGACCGTGGAATGGTATTTGCTGTGGCGAAAGCGATTGAAGAAGGTGCAGATACAATTATTTGTGCATCTACAGGGAATACATCAGCAGCCGCAGCCGCTTATGCAGCTCGCGCTAATATTCGCTGTATCGTCGTGATTCCGGAAGGGAAAATTGCAATGGGGAAACTAGCTCAAGCAGTTATGTACGGTGCAGAAATTGTATCGATTGAAGGAAACTTCGATCAGGCACTTCAAATCGTTCGTAACATTAGTGAGACATCTCCAATTGCGCTTGTAAACTCTGTAAACCCTTATCGTATTGAAGGGCAGAAAACAGCAGCATTTGAAATTTGTGATGTGTTAGGGGCGGCACCAGATATTTTGGCTCTTCCAGTTGGAAATGCAGGAAATATTACTGCGTATTGGAAAGGGTTTAAAGAATACAATGATCATAAGCAAACAGGTCTTCCAGAAATGAGAGGATTTGAAGCGGCGGGAGCAGCTGCGATTGTTCACGACCGTGTGTTTGAAAATCCTGAAACAGTAGCGACAGCGATTCGTATCGGAAATCCAGCAAGCTGGAAATTTGCTGTTGAAGCGGCGAAAGAATCTAACGGAAAAATTGATGAAGTAACAGATGAAGAAATTTTAGAAGCATATGTATTACTAGCAAGAAGTGAAGGGGTATTTGCTGAACCTGCTTCTTGTGCAAGTATCGCAGGAATCATTAAACAACTAAAAAGCGGTGAAATTAAAAAAGGCAGTAAAATCGTTGCTGTGTTAACAGGAAACGGTTTAAAAGATCCGAATGTAGCGGTGGATACAAGCACAATTACACCAACATTACTGCCAATGGATGAAAAAGTCATCTTAGAACATCTTCAAGGTGTGAAACAAGTATGAGTCAAGAGTCCGAAATGTTTTTAATCCGTGTACCAGCAAGTACGGCAAATCTGGGCCCAGGCTTTGATTCCATAGGGCTTGCTCTAGGATTGTATTTGGAGATACATGGATCTTTATCAGATAGATGGGAAGTTGTTCCACTAACGGAGGAAATGGCTGCTTTTCCGAAAGATGAAAGCAATTATATTGTTCAAATCGCAAAGAAAACAGCAGCCTTCTATGGAAAAGAGTTAGCGCCATGTCGTCTGTTTGTTTCAAGCGAAATCCCACTGGCACGTGGATTAGGAAGCAGTGCATCTGCGATTGTCGCTGGTATTGAATTAGCCAATTTAGTCGCAGAATTACACTTAACGGATGATGAAAAAGGTCGACATGCTTCACTTTTTGAAGGACATCCGGATAATGGGGGGGCTTCTGTTTATGGCGGGCTTGTTGTCGGCCTGCATACGGAAGAGCAAACCGATGTTGTATCGTTTCCAATCAAAGGTGTCAAAGTGATTGTAGCGATCCCAAATTTTGAACTTCTAACAGAAGATTCACGAAGCGTGTTACCAAAGACATTAGCCTATAAGGAAGCGATTGAAGGAAGTGCAGCTGCCAATATGCTGCTCGCAGCAATTGTTTCGGATAATTGGAAACTTGTTGGTCAAATGATGCAGAGAGATCGTTTTCATCAACCATACCGCGCTCCACTAGTGCCACATTTGGCTCAAATTGAGGAAATAGCTGCTCAAAATGGAGCTTATGGTACAGCGTTAAGCGGTGCAGGTCCAACTGTCCTTTGTCTGGTTCCTGAAGCGCAAGCGGAGCAAGTGCAAGAAAAATTATCCAATAAATTCCCGGATTTCGTTATTAAGGAACTTCTGATTGATAACAAAGGAAGCCAAACAATGATTTTATCAGAAGCAGATAAGGAAGAGTTAAGTTTTCTATAAAAAGAAACGAGCAGGGGGATATGTTCATCCTGCTCGTTTCTTTGTTTAAGATAGAGCTAATAAAAAAGCTGATTTTCTTCAAGTGTATGTATATCCATACAACATGAAGAAAATCAGCATTAGCTTTTATAACGATTAGAATACTTGTTCAACTTCAATAACACCAGGAACTTCTTCAAGAAGTGCACGTTCAATTCCTGCTTTTAATGTAATCGTTGAACTTGGGCAGCTACCGCAAGCTCCAAGCAAACGTAATTTAACAATTCCATCTTCTACATCGACAAGTTCACAGTCACCGCCATCGCGAAGAAGAAACGGACGAAGTTTATCAAGTACTTCTTGAACTTGACTTTCCATTGTTTGTTCAGTCATTGCCATCGACTCCTTTCCTAATCATATTATAATGCGAAGGTTATAAAAAATCCAATTAGAACTTAGCGGAAAAATAATCTATCTTTATATATAAAAAAGAGATACAATACTAATAATTCCAATCAGAAAAATGGAGGTTTATATGGAACAAAGATCTATCGACATTCAAGTATACGGTGCTGAACAAATTTGCGCGAGTTGTGTAAATTTACCATCCTCAAAAGATACATGTGAATGGCTTGAATCAGCGTTACAACGAAAATTTCCTAATCAGCCATTTTCCATTACTTACATTGATATTCATCATCCGCCAGCTTCTACGAAAGAAAAGGAGTTTTCGTTAAAGATCATCGAAGAAGATTTGTTCTATCCACTTGTATTAATTGAAGATGAAATTGTAGCAGAAGGAAATGTGCGTTTGAAGACGGTCGTCGATAAAATGATTCAATGCGGGTATAAGCAAGAAACTGTCTAATCTCTATAAAAAAAGTTTTGAAGCATCCTGCTTCAAAACTTTTCAATCTATATTTAAGTATTAATTGTTATGGTATTTATAAGCCCACAGGATACCAGATTTAATTAATCGAGCAAATCTTCCTGTGATGGCACGATTACCAACTAAGCCGAAGCCTTGTTTTTTCCCTAATGAACCAAGAGTTCCTTTTAATTTCATAGGAGGGAAGCTTTCTGGAAGTGGTTCATTTGCCCATTTTTTTACAAGAACTTGAACAATTTGTTCTGCTTGTGCTTCCGCTAATTGAGCACTTGGAGCAAATGGCAAGCTTGCACAGTCTCCTACAACGAATATGCTGTCGTTGTTTGGTAAGAAGTGTTGTGGCGTTAATACGGCTCTGCCTTGTCCATCTTTTTCGATATCCATATCTCTAATAATTTTGCTAGGTTGGATACCAGCTGTCCAAACGATAACATCACTATGAACAGCTTCTTCACCATTGTATAAAGTGTTGGGCTCAACTTTTGTAATATTAGAATGGTGAACAATTTCAATATTATTTTTAGTAAACCAAGATTCTACAAACACGCTTAAACGTTCTGGAAAAGCGGATAAAATATGCGGTCCACGGTCAAATAATCTTATTTTTAAATCGGGACGGCTTTCGATTAATTCACTTGCTAATTCAACCCCGCTCAGTCCTCCACCAATGATGGAAACTGTTGCACCAGCTCCTAAATTATTCAGTGCTTGGTAGGTTTGACGAGATTTATCGATGGTTTGAATACTGAATGTGTGCAGATTTGCACCTGGAATACCGTGGTATTTATCTTCGCAGCCAAGCCCGATGACTAAATCATCATAATCTACAGGCTCTTGATTTTCTAAGATGACTTGTTTTTTGTCCATATCAATGGATAATACTTCACCATATACATTTTTTAAGCGTGGATGCTCAGGAAATGCAACACGAATATGGTGATCGGAAATTGTTCCTGCCGCTAGCGCATAATATTCTGTTTTAATACAGTGATATGGATTGCGGTCAATAAGTGTAATGCGAACATTTTCAGGCAGCTGATTAGGCAGCAATCTTTGAAGCATGCGCATTCCACCATACCCGCCACCGAGTATGACTAAATTCTTCATGTAAAAATCCCCTTTGTTTAATCTGCAAAAATTGTTATTTCATTCACTTGTAAAAGTAGGTATACTACTATAAAAATCCCCAAAACATTGTGCTAAAAAATAAAAATTATTTTTAAAGATAGTTTTAATCCCCACAAAAGTATAACGAAAATGTGTAGAAATCACAACTGTATTATGAAAATCAACTGTTTTTATCGTTAAATATTGACGATATATAGAAAAAATATAGGGTATTTTTTGAATAACATTGAAAACATGTTTAAAGTGAAACATATATGAATATTTAGCTCCAATAAATGAGGTGAGACTGGATGAAACCAATTATCGAATTTTGTGTTAGCAATTTAGCGAGCGGTGCATATAAAGCAATGGAACAATTAGAAAAAG
Source organism: Bacillus sp. JJ634 (assembly GCF_036962285.1). Lineage (NCBI taxonomy): Bacteria > Bacillati > Bacillota > Bacilli > Caryophanales > Bacillaceae > Bacillus > Bacillus sp. JJ634. The sequence continues at coordinate 3,768 of NZ_JBALMU010000032.1, read as the reverse complement.
ACCCCAATTTAGACATTGTTGAATATGACTGTTTAAGTTATTGCGGGATTTGTTCAAGCGATCTTTTTGCTCTTGTTAATGGTGAAGTCGTTACTGCAAGCTCTATAGAAGAGCTTGTGGCCAATATATATCAATATTTAGATGAACATCCCATGTTTTAAATCAATTAAACACTGCAAACCCCTTTCTGTTTGCAGTGTTTATATAGGCATTAGTGTGCAGGCAGTTCTCCTTTAATGTCTGCCCAGCGATCGCGTGCCATTTGAATGATGGACGTTTCAACGGCTGATTTTCGCTTTTCAAGAACCATGGAAAAATATTTTGTAGCAGCCTGCAGCTCTCCTATCCGTCTAGATAACTCTCCAACCAAGTACAAAATACGTACTTCAGACACTTGAGTTCCAGTGTAGTCCCCTATAGAAAAGGATTCTTCATATTCATGACGTGCTAATCTCATAAAGCGATGTTCTTGTTCTTCATTTTGTTTCAGACGGTAAAGCCAAGCCGTTCGTAAATAAAGTCCGGCAATGGTAATATGCTTTTCTTTTTTTAAGATGGCACTATAACAAGCTAATTTATACGTTTGAATGGCATCGTTAATTGTGCGTTCACCAGAAAAGGAATGAGGCACCCAATGAGAGCAAATTTTCTCTACAATTTCTTCTTTTGTGCCAGAAGCGAAATATTTAGAGAATTCTTTTGAAAATGCAAATCCACATTTGGGACAAACATGTATGTTATAGAATAGTCCATTAGTTGTACCTTCCGCATATTTTGGACAAAAATCCGTATCATATTCAGATACTTTAATAAAACGAGAACGAATTTTTTTCGTAGTGGCTGGTTGTTTACAAAGAAGACATTCTATACTTTTGTCAAATAGCGGTGGTAGTTCCCCCATGAGTATCATCCCTTCAGTAGTATATAAGTTCTAGTTATATGGATGTGTTATTGGTTTAATTATAGCTTAATTCGTGAGAAAAGGCGCATATAAAATGAAAGGATTAACATCGTTTTCAGGCAGGAAAATTGAGCATGAGAAATTTTTTAGTATATACTAGTAGTAGTTTGAAGTGACTTACTGAATTTTAAAGAGGGAGGATTTTATTGTGAGCGATGTTGTTAATATTACGGAAGCGGCAGCTTTTCAAATAAAAGAAATGATGAAACATAATGGAGAGGAAGGGTCTTTCTTACGAGTAGCTGTAAAAGGTGGCGGTTGCAGCGGTCTATCCTATGGAATGGCATTTGAACAAGAGGTAGGCGAGAAGGATCAACAATTAGAACAGTTTGATATTAAAATTCTCGTTAGTGAAGATGATGCGCCTATTTTAAATGGAACAACAATCGATTATAAACAATCGATGATGGGCGGAGGATTTACCATCGATAATCCAAATGCCATCGCATCTTGTGGCTGCGGTTCATCATTTAGAACGGCGACAAATACGGGAACACCGGAGAATTGTTAAGGTTTTGAATAAATGTTCGGGGTTATGAATTACAATGAAATTTTGAGTGTACACAAGCCTCAAAATGTGTGTTGACAACCCTAAAAGCTTCAAATCAGAGTTGTAAATTACATGCCTTCTCGATAGTTAATGTTGTTAAACATAACTATTTGAGGAGGCTTTCTTTATGTCTTTAAACAAAAGAGTGAAACGTAAAACAGTTGGAGAAATGGCTAATCAAAAGGAATATCCAAAATTAACAATGGAATAAGCAATTGATTTAGTTGTAGCGGGAAAGAGTGCGGAGGGACTAAGAGAGAGGACGTTAAAGGATTATCGGAAGGATTGGGGTTATTTTGTTAATTGGCTTCAAAAAACATATGAGATTGAAACGGTGGACGAATTATCACCACAGATTTTTAGAGACTATATTAACTACTTGAAATATGATGCTCCTAAGTATGACGGACATAAGTATATCCAAAGTGACCAAGGTTTAGGATTATCTGATACAACAATTAATATTCGTTTAAGGGTGTATCGAGCAATGTTTAACTTTTTAGACCGGATGATATTGAATTTGGTGTCGGGATTCGAGATAGCGTTTTACAATTAATAAAACTATGATTTTATGAATTAAAATACAGGGGTGTGGCCTTGTATTTTTTATTGCTTGGAAAAGCTCAATAAATTCTCAAACAGAATACCATACATGAGGTGGTGATTATATGGATAATGAATATCAATACTATCATGTGCCGGTTAATCCGATAAATCAGCAACATGATATATACACAGAAACATCAGCAAATGAACTTAACAGGCAACAATATCCTGGGCAACACCAAGGGTTTCAACAAGGGTTTAGACAAGGCTATAGACAAGGCTATAGACAAGGGTATAGAGATGGATATCGAGCAGGGCAACAAGCAGGGTATTATCCAGGACATCGGCCAATACAACAGTCGTCGTGGCCTAATGAAAGTTGGTACACCTAATGGTCAAGAGTGGTCGGGCAAGATTGTTTTACCACTAAATGGTCCGAGTATAGAGCCATAACTAATCCAGCATATAAATAAAAAGAAACTCGTCAAAAAATGATAAAAAACAGTGTCTTAGAAACGAACTGTATTGGTCGATAATCAAAGATTAATATAACCACAACTCAATTGAAAATTAGAGTCTAATAAAAACCCCTAGGGTTCACCCGGCCCAAGGGGTTTTCTATGCTAGACTAGATTAATTTTTATCGAAACTATAAACCAGAAAGATGAGAATCCGTTCCGTCGATTCTCCGCAAGAATGGCATCAGCATCCATATTTTGTTGCTTCGAAAACAACATGAACAAACTGCCCCTTTAGCTTAAGTATATTCTTTCACAATCGTTATAACTTACATTAACAACACGTTAACGTATATATGTCCACACATGCCCACTGACGCTCATTATTGTTCGTGGTGGCGTTTTAAGAGTCTCCCTTCCCGCTCTTTATTCAACTTTGCTTATGGATGAATGATTCTGGAGGCTCTATGTAAGCTTGTTCAGAGTTAGTTTGTTAGTGTATTGGTTTGTTACAGAAACCACTCTCATTCACAAACTGGCACTCGGTAAATGCTCGATACGACCAGAGAATTGTTAAGGTTTTAACTTCGGTTATTGAACGAAAAGTTAGGCGATGGGGATTATGTTTTTAATCTATTGCGAAACCTATACCCTCTTTATATAAAGTGCTTCTTGACGTATTTAACAATACGCTAGGAGGCGCTTTTTTCTATGTCTGAGGGAAGAACGATTAAACAAAGAAGAGCGATTGATAGAAAACAACAACTTTTATAAATTATTTATCCAGAGTATTTCTTGGGGATTATTAACTATACGATATTTTCATTTAAGTACTTCTTTTGGAATGTCGAATATATTCCACAATAAAGCTATAAACAAAATAGAAATTAACCAAGCTAACAAGGGTCTACTAACATGAATTCTTAGCACGGTAAACATAACAATATTGAATAAAACAGACCACCCAATATTCCATCCATGATGGTGTTCAAACAAATTTAGATATTTAGTGTTGATGAATTCAACTAGACTGTAAAGAAAAACCCAGAACAAAATCCAAAGTATTTGTTTAATTCTGTTTCTAGGAAAATTTCCTAAAAAAATGAGCAATGTGGAGGAATATACTAACAGCATAATCATTATGTCAATAATAAGGTGACCATATAGAATATTACTACCGAAAATAGTTTCTTTATATGACCACAATTTATAATCGTGCAGTAAAGCATTCTTTAAAAGATCACCAGCTATAA
>NZ_JBALMU010000031.1:25339-36463 GCF_036962285.1 Bacillus sp. JJ634 | reverse complement strand
CCTACAATTTGTAAATAAGGCATGAGATAATCTCCTTACATCCTATATGTGGAGGTTTTTTTATGACAAAACAACTTATAAAGAAGAAATAGACAAAGTCTTACCTTGGTCAACGGATGTACCTTCCATATGCAAGGTACCGATAAAAAGGGAAGCAAACAAAAAATAGTCCCGAAAACACAATTTTTATCGTGTATTTGGGGGCTACTTGACGTTTACGCTTTTTTGTCCTAACAAACTTAGAATTAATAAGTCTTACGAGAAAGCCAAATATATATTGTTAACAATTTTATGAAAAAAGGGTACAAGCACTCCTCAATTAACCTATACCGTAAAGTGTTCGGTGCATAAAATATTTATGTAGTTAAATAATACTAACACAAGGTTAGGAGAGATATTAATGAGTCAATGTCCTAAAAAAGACGGTAGTCAACAGCCAATTTGTCCAGTACCTTCACGTCAACAAGGTAGATTGAATGATACGCCAGTCACAACAGTTTTGCAGCCAGGTACCCCAACTCTTAAAGTTCCAGTTGTATTAGCAGAGAGAACATTACAAATTGTTATTGAAGCAGATATTCCACTTCGTCCAGCAGCAGCTGAAATTAAGAGAGTACACAAGGATGTATTTTTAGACCAAGTTAAACTTGTACCAGTTGCATTTGCACCAATTCCGGGCACTAGCTTTTTTAATGTAACAAGAGCTAAATTATTCGTTTCTGGATTCATTCGCAAAAATATTGAGTATGCTTCAGCCCTATGTAATGGATTAATCCATGATCGAGTTGCAGAGGTTCCATTTACTGGGTTTGCAGAGCTCACAGCTGACGAGTTTTTTAACCTTCCAATTTTTGCCGCTTCTGCAGATGCAAGAGCTCAATTCCTGAATGACAAAAGTGGGTTGGCTCCTCGCTTGGATAAATTCTTCTTTCAAAATGCAGTTAATTATAACGAACAACCTTTTGGTGAGCTAATACGTGCAGAATTCTTTGAACTTGACTTTTCACCAGTTAAAGTAGGACTTCAGCGGGGATTTAGCACATTACGCGAAAAAATCGTAATGGACCTTACTTTAAAAGTTTTACAAGTTCAACAAGTTGAAGTCACTGGATCAGTAGTAATTCCAACATCTCCAGGAACTATTATTGGTTAATTTACCCATCATGAAAAGTGAAACAAGGGATGTTTAGCGCTATTTCGATAGTAACTCAACAATTCGTGTCAATAGAGACCATAAAGAGTGGACAAGTTTAAGTCACAGTGACATTCTTGTTTGTGGATAATTTGTTGATAGGAGCTTGCAGGGAGTATGAAGCCCTGCAAGTTTTTTGCTTTAGGTCGATCAATGATCTTTTGAAAAATAAAAAAGTTTTAAAATAGATCCTGACATCTGAAATGGGATTAGAAGTAATTATGATTGGATTTTCGGATTTGTAAGTTTTTCTTCGTCAAAGTATCCGTTTTTCCTTTTTGTTCTAACACTCCCAATTTTCCTAATACGATTAAGGTGAGACGAGTGTTGGCAGAACCGGAGATTCAAATTTGTATAGAAGCTCTTATTAACTTAGAAAAACCTGCGCTTGAAATAAAACGTGTGAAAAGGATGCTTTCTTAAAACAATGTAAACTAGTTCCGACTGTCTTCGATACAAAAGATCCTACTTTAGTAAGAGAGGGAAAATTATTCATTGAAGGTTGGGTCCGCAAAAATATTGAATATGCGACAAATGAAACTTCAACGAAAAGTGCTACTTGTGGTTTCATTCGACATATAACAGCACATGTTCCGTTTAGCTGCTGTACAAGAATTATATTCCTAGAAGGATCAGAGCCTATTATTCAGTTCAGCCAAGCTCTTCAAGCTGAATTCTTAAATAAGAAAGAGCATGGATCTCGACTAGACAAAGAATATTTTAGAAACACTGTGTTCTATGAACAACCTGAATGCGAACTTGTGAGCTCTCGATTTGATGAGTTAGATTTTGGTGACTTCATTGGATGGGGAGAAGAAAACAAAGCAAAATCACATACTTTCCAACAATTACGTGAAAAGTTAGTTCTTCATTTAACAATTAAAGTTCTTCAAACTCAACAATTTCTACTTTCACATTATTCTTTTCAAGAACTTCTAGAACTATTTTAAATCATGTCGAAAAGCAGTGGTTTTTTAGCACAGAATATTTAAACAATCGATTAGCACAATGGTTTGAGTCTTTATCAAGTTATATTAAGGGGCCATTGAAATTGTCCATGTGTGAAATTTGAGTTAATAAGATAATGAACAAAGCTATTTTGTCAATAAAGCGGTCACATTTTTTTACCAATCTGATTTCTTTTCCTTTCAGTCCTTAATACTGGGGAAGACTCCGACTTTCAAAAAAATAGAAACCTATAATTTAGGTACCGGCATTGGTTACAGTGTATTGGAAATAATCGCAGCTTTTGAAAAAGTATCTGGACGGAAGATTCCATATAAATTTGCTGAGCGTAGAGCTGGTGAGGTAGCAATCTGCTATGCGGATCCTCTAAAGGCAAAAATCGACCTAGGATGGATGGCTAAAAAGGGGAATTGAAGACATGTATGCAGATTTATGGAACTGACAATCGAAAAATATGAATGGGTATAGCTGATATGCATTATAATAAATACTTTAGCTCTAGCTTTATAAAGCTAGAGCTAAGTTTAGTCCTTTAGAATATACCCCACTTTATCAACTACTTCTTGAATTTTTTTACTATTTGCACTGTACATCTTTTTTGCTTCTGCATTTTTTGTTCCTAGGGCAAATAGTTCTAAGTCTGCTTGGCATTTTTTTAGTGTTGCATATAATAATGGCATTTCTTGTGGAGAGGGAACTTGGATTTTATCATCAAACAAATCAATGGTGAGTTGCCCATAAGAGTCAACTTGTCCAAGGAAGACATTTTCAATTGTGACTCCTAACTTTTCTAACTCCGTATGTAACCAACCTCTGCTTCGACCTGCCTGTAATAATGGCTCATCTAATACTTCACCATCCATAATGACCGTTTGCGGTTCTTTAACAGATGGAAATTTCATATTCAAATCTTTCGGTGTTAAAGGCTGGTTTTCCTTTTTTAACATAACATTGAAGTCGCCCGTTGCCTCTAGTACAGCGAACTCTACATCGGCGACGCGGTAGACATCTTTTTTTCGAAGCAATGTTAATAATTCATCTGTCGTGTATCGTTCTTTTTTTAGATTTTCTTCTAATACTTTTCCGTCTTTAATGAAAACCGTTCCTCTTCCTTCTATAAAGTCACGAAAGGGTTTGCTTTTTAACGAAAGTAATCCAGCAAGAAACGGAAGTACTGCAATAGTTAGCATGGATAGGACACCTAAAGAAACTTTTTGGTCCAAGCCAGTAACAACTTCAGCACCTATATTCCCAATTGTAATACCATTAACATATTCAAAGAAAGAAAGCTGGGAGATTTGTTTTTTTCCTAACCATTTCGTAATTAAAAAAAGAATAATTAGGAAAAAGATAGATCGCAGAACGATATTTAACCAATCCGGCATTTATTTGCACCTCCTAACATAGAGTCTGTTTTGTTAGCTAAAAACCTTTGTATTGAAATTCTTCTCTTTCCAATTCGCTCACTCGTTTTTGTAAATCTGTCACGACTTCATTGACAGTAAGCATTGTCTCATGGAAGGTGCGTTGTGATTCACTATCTTGAGATCGAATCGCTAAGCTAGATAAATTTGCTTCAATCCCTTTTAGACTTGCGAGACATTGTTTAACTTCTGAGGCGATAGTCATACGGTAGTTCCCCCTTCGTATTCGATTGATACCGCATGAGCGATACAAGGAATTGTTTCGCTTTGCTGAAAGGTAAGCGGAGAGAGTAGAGCTCCAGTTGCGACGACTAACATTCGTTTAAATTCACCCTGTTTCATCCGGTTTAATAAATGGCCGTATACAACGGTTGCAGAACAACCAGCACCGCTCGCTCCTGATAAAACGGGTTGTCCTTCTCGATAAATCATTAATCCGCAATCTTGATATTGATTTTCTTGTATAGGTGTTCCATGTTTCTTAAATAAATCAAATGACACTTCATGGCCAATCTTTCCAAGATCTCCTGTTACAATCAAATCATAATAAGAGGGATCGATATTTCGATCTTTTAAATGGGCCTCAATTGTATCAACGGCAGCTGGGGCCATAGCACCTCCCATATTAAATGGATCGGTTAATCCCATATCGATGACTCTCCCAATTGTCGCTGACGTGACGCAAGGTCCATCTCCTGTATCACTAAGTACAGCAGCTCCTGCGCCCGTTACTGTCCATTGGGCAGTGGGCGGTTTTTGGCCGCCATATTCTGTTGGATATCGAAATTGTTTTTCTACGGCTGCGTTGTGACTAGATGCTCCGGTTAATAAATATTTTGCTCCCTTAGCATTAATGATGGAAGCGCCTAGTGCTAATCCTTCCATTGATGTGGAGCAAGCACCGAATAGTCCAAAGTAGGGGGTACCAATCGTACGGGAGGCAAAGCTCGTTGGTGTGATTTGATTGATTAAGTCTCCCCCAAGTAGAAATTGGATTTGTTCTTTTTGAAGTTCAGCTTTTTCAATGGCGCGTAAACAGGCTTGTTCAAATAAGACTTTATGGGCTTTTTCATAGGAATCTTGATTAAGCCATAAATCTGAATGTAAGAGATCGAAATCATTGGGAATCGCCCCGTTTGCTTCAAAAGGACCTCCGACAGTACCTGTGGAGAGAATGACAGGCTTATGATCAAAAACCCATGTACGATGTCCTTGTAACATTATAAGCCCCCCCACTGTATTAAAATTGTTTTAATGAAAGCCACGATAAAAGCAGAGAATACGCCAAATAATATGACGGAACCCGCTAATTTAAAGAGATTTCCTCCGACACCTAACACAAATCCTTCTGTTCGATGCTCAATAGCAGCGGAAATAACAGCGTTGCCGAATCCAGTAAGTGGGATGGCAGAGCCAGCACCACCAAATTGCCCAATTCGATCATATACGCCAAAGCCTGTGAGCAACATCGCGATGAAGATGAGTGTTCCTGCGGTAGGGTTTCCCGCTGTTTGTTCTGTGAAATCAAAATAATAGATATAAAAGATTTGGATTGCTTGCCCAATTAAACAAATGGAGCCCCCTGTCAAAAATGCTTTCAGACAATTTTTGAAGACGGGCCTTTTGGTTTCAAGTTGTGATTGCATTTCTTGATATTGTTGTTGTACAGGTGTTAATAGCTTTTTTTTATTGTTTGACATACTCTGTGACTCCTCTTTCATTCTGAGGTTTCAATTTGTAAGAAAAGGTTGGTTAGAAGTAACCAACCTTTTCTTAATTATAAATTTTAATACCTAGCCTCAGGTGTCTTACGATTTTATTGTTGTTTGTATTGAGGCTCTTCTTCTTGAATTTGTTGAACGCGTGGAGAAAGGCTATCAACAATTGATTGCGTTTGTTGAGCTGCTTGTTGATATAGCTGCTTAGCTTGTTGGTTATCTGTTTGTAAAGCAAATGTTTCAAAGCTTGCTTGTATACCTTTTAATCCAGATAATGTTTGTTGAACTTGATTGATTACAGTCATTTTTAAAAGTCCTCCTATAAAATGTATTGAATTACAATAATAGAATGTTTAAAAATAAACTTTTTATGTGTGTTTGGAGCAGTAAAGTTATGGGATTTTATAACTGTGTCACAGTGACTTGAGTGATTGTGGACAAATTATGTATACATTTATGGATATTTAGTTTGCATTTGCTGTAAAATCCTGTTATGATAGGAGTAATTATTTTTGTTCGGTATTGAAGGATTCTTAAAGTGTAACTTTTCGTTTCGATGAAAACCTAGGGCAAGGATAGTAATATAATGTGCATAAGATGCACACAGGAGGCAACAACAATGGAACAAGGTAAAGTAAAATGGTTTAACGCAGAAAAAGGTTTCGGTTTCATCGAGCGCGAAAACGGAGATGACGTATTCGTTCACTTTTCAGCAATCCAAAGCGAAGGTTTCAAAACTTTAGAAGAAGGTCAAGACGTGACTTTCGAAGTTGAGCAAGGACAACGTGGAGCACAAGCTGCTAACGTTCAAAAAGCTTAATAAAACCTATACAAACCAAAAAAAGCAAACTCTATTATGGAGTTTGCTTTTTTGTGTAGAGCAGAATAAAGTCACAGTGACATTTAGGATTGTGAATAAACTGTGGATAACTTTAAATATTCAGAAATTTCATAAAAATCATTCAAACGCCTATTTGAATATAGAGTGTGGTGTGGTAGTCTATAATCAAATAAAGATTTGAATGAGGGATGTTGGAGATGGCTGATACAAAGGATTATTGTGAGGTTTATAGTTATGATGAACCAAAAGTGAATCGAGTCCAACAAGAAATGAGTACGGTCGATATTGCAAGTATCTCGAGGTTGTTTAAAGTCATTGGTGATGAGAATCGAGCCAAGATTGCCTATCTGTTGAGTCAGGAAGGCGAATTATGTGTGTGTGATATTTCCAATATTATCGGTGCTTCAATGGCGACCACGTCCCATCATCTAAGGACCTTATTAAAACATGCGATTGTGAAGTTTCGTAAAGAGGGGAAGCTAGCTTTCTATTCTTTAGACGATGACCATATTAAACAATTAATGATGATTGCTTTAGAGCATCAGCAGGAGGTGAAAGTCCATGGGCGAAGCACAGACTAAAACTTACCGAATTCAAGGATTATCTTGCACAAGCTGTGCAGCCAAATTTGAAAAAAAAGTAAAAGAATTAGATGGTGTAGAAGATGCCAAACTTAACTTCGGCGCCTCCAAAATTTCTGTGCAAGGTGAAGTGACAATTGAGGATTTAGAAAGAGCTGGTGCATTCGATCATTTAAAAATCCGTGATGATAAGGAGCAGGTTACTAAAAAAGAATCATTTTGGAAGCAAAAAGAAAATATAAAAGTATTGGTTTCAGCCATTTTACTTGTTTTAGGATGGCTCCTTAGCAAACAGTACGGTGAAGGCCATATCATATCCGTACTTAGCTATGCAGCATCGATTTTGATTGGTGGCTATGCTTTATTTATTAACGGATTGAAAAACTTAGTTAGACTTCAGTTTGATATGCATACGTTGATGACCGTTGCCATTATTGGGGCGGTATTCCTTGGAGAATGGGGAGAAGGTGCATCCGTTGTCATTTTGTTTGCGATTAGTGAAGTGCTTGAGAAATATTCAATGGATAAAGCGCGAAACTCTATTGAATCGCTTATGAATATTGCCCCGAAAGAAGCATTAATTCGTAAGGGACATCACGAAATGCTTATTCATGTCGATGATATTGAAGTCGGCGATATTATGCTTGTTAAGCCAGGGCAAAAGCTTGCGATGGATGGAATGATTATAAAAGGTGCTTCAACGTTGAATCAGGCAGCGATTACAGGTGAATCGGAGCCGATTTTTAAAACAATCGATGGAGAAGTGTTTGCCGGAACGTTAAATGGCGAAGGGTTATTAGAAGTTCAGGTAACGAAGCGTGTAGAAGATACGACACTTGCGAAAATCATTCATCTTGTGGAAGAGGCACAAGCAGAAAAAGCACCTTCCCAAGCGTTTGTCGATAAGTTTGCAAAGTATTATACACCAGCGATTATGCTGATTGCTCTAGCGATTGCTCTTGTGCCGCCGCTTTTTGCAGGTGGAGATTGGAGTGAATGGATTTATCGAGGCTTAGCGGTTCTTGTGGTCGGTTGCCCTTGTGCACTAGTCATCTCGACACCCGTTGCGATTGTGACAGCGATTGGGAACGCAGCGAAAAATGGTGTTCTTATCAAAGGTGGCGTGTATTTGGAGGAAACTGGATCGTTAAAAGCAATTGCTTTCGATAAAACAGGTACGCTAACAAAAGGAGTACCAGAAGTTACAGACTTTGTTTTATTAACACGAGATGTGAAAGAAGAAGATGTGTGGACGATTGCGGCAGGCGTTAGAGCATCGTTCACAGCACCCGCTCGCATCAGCTATTGTTCGAAAAGCAGAGGCGGTGGGGGCTTATGATCATGCAGTACATGTAGAAGATTTTACATCGATTACGGGTAAAGGCATTAAAGGAAGCGTTTCTAATTGTCTATATTTCATTGGCAGTCCTCAATTATTTGTTGCATACGATATAAATTTTCAAATCAAGCAGCAAATTAGCCAGCTTCAAAACGAGGGAAAAACAGTAATGGTCATTGGAACAGAGGTAGAGATATTAGCTTTGATTGCAGTAGCAGATGAAATAAGAGAGAGTAGTAAGGCAGCAATCCGCAAGCTTCATGCACTTGGCATTGAAAAAACAATTATGCTGACAGGTGATAATGAAGGCACCGCGAAAAGTATTGGAGCTATAGCTGGCGTCCATGAGATCCAGGCTAACTTATTGCCGCAAGATAAGCTTGCTTTTATAAAGAAAACACAAGAAACGTATGGACGGGTAGCGATGGTTGGTGATGGAGTGAATGATGCACCGGCTCTTGCATCCGCAACGGTTGGAATTGCAATGGGCGGAGCAGGAACGGATACAGCTCTTGAAACAGCAGATATTGCTTTAATTGGCGATGATTTATCGAAGTTACCCTATACAATTAAACTAAGCCGTAAAACATTACAGATTATTAAGCAAAATATTACATTTTCGCTTGCTATTAAGTTGATCGCGTTATTGTTAATTGCACCAGGTTGGCTAACACTTTGGATGGCGATTTTTGCGGATATGGGAGCAACACTTATTGTGATGCTGAATAGTTTACGATTATTACGTGTAAAAGATTAACAAAAGCTGCAGGATTTCTTCAGGAATTCTGCAGCTTTTATACTTTAAGAACGTTTAACCTTAAAGTAAAGATGCGACAAATCGTGTTTTTCTAACATTTTGAACGTACATTGTAAAAGGAAAATGCGTATGATAAGCTTTGGCTACATTTGTTGCTGTAAGGAGGAGATACATATGACGGAATTAGAGCAAAGAGCGATTTTAGTTGGCGTGAACTTGAATAATGAACGTGATTTTGAGTATTCGATGGAGGAGCTGGCCAATTTAGCGGCTGCTTGTGAAGTAGAGGTAGTCGGCGAGTTAAGTCAAAATTTGCAGCGAATCAATCCCTCGCATTATTTAGGTACAGGAAAGACGGAAGAAGTGAAGGCGTTAATCCATGCTCAGGATGCGAATTTAGTCGTGTTTAATGATGAATTGTCGCCCTCGCAAATTCGTAATTTGGAAAAGGACTTGGAATGTAAGGTTATTGATCGAACGATTTTAATTCTTGATATTTTTGATAAGCGAGCAAAGACGAAAGAGGCTCAGCTGCAAGTTGAAGTGGCCAAGCTTCGGTATATGCTGCCGCGTTTGAATGGTTTACGTGAATCGTTAGGAAGACAAAGTGGCGGTGTTGGCACGAGTAACCGCGGATCAGGTGAGAAACAAATGGAGTTAGATCGCCGCCGGATTGAAGAAAGAATAACGATGTTAAATAAAGAATTAGAGGAGCTTGTTGCGCATCGACAAACACAGCGAAAACAACGCAAGAAGAAGGGGCTGCCGGTTGCAGCGCTTGTTGGATATACAAATGCTGGAAAGTCAACATTTATGAATGCGTTTGTTGAGCGGTTTCACCCGGCCTTTCATGAGAAGCAAGTGTTTGAAAAAGATATGTTATTTGCAACGCTAGAAACATCAGTGCGTCATATTCCTTTACCTGATAAGAAGGAATTTTTATTAACAGATACAGTTGGGTTTGTATCCAAATTACCGCATCATCTTGTTAAAGCTTTTCGCTCTACATTAGAGGAAGTGGCGGAAGCGGATTTATTGATTCATGTCGTTGATTATGCGAATCCAAATTATGAACAGATGATAGAAATCACGAATGAGACGTTAAAGGGAATTGGGATTAAGGAAATTCCAACGATTTTTGCTTATAATAAGGCAGATTTGACGGAGGGAGAAATTCCTCGTGTAGCGGGAGATCGAATTTATTTATCTGCGAAAAAGCGAATTGGCATAGATGAGCTGATTGGCATGATTAAAGAGCAGCTGTTTCAAGATTATGTTCAGTGCCACATGCTCATTCCATATGACAAAGGGCAAATCATCTCCTATTTTAATGAACAGGCCAACGTCATAGAAACAACCTATGAAGAAAATGGCACCCTTATTCAACTTGAATGTAAACAAAGCGACTATGATAAATACCGAGCGTATGTTGTGTCACAGTGACATTTTAAGATGTGGATAATATGTGTATAACTTTGTGGATAAATAAAACCCTGGATGCTTTAGCATCCAGGGTTCTGTTGATTAGTATTCGTCTTTTTTAGATAAGCAGTGGTCGCATTCCATTAGGTATGATTCGTGTTGCTCCTGAATTTGTTGGCCGCATTCTGCACATTGTTTTGATGGTAAGTTACGGAAGAACTCCATTGGATTTTTTGTTTGCATGATTATTTCCCCCTATTATCATTTTTTGCAAATCTCATATACTTCAAAAAGTACTTATATTTATTCCTCAATTTTCGAAAGGCAACGATCACATTCCATTAAATAAGATTCTGCTTGCTCCACTACAGTTTCGCCACATTCTGAACAATGTTTAGCCGGGATACTTTTGAAAAACTCTACAGATTTTTTTGTTTGCATGATGATGCCCTCCTAAAATTTTTATATAAGTCCGTTCATATAGATAAAGCGCATACGGTTGCACAAGTGTGGGTAATTTTATTTATTCAGCTCGTTTTGAAAGGCAGCGATCGCACTCCATTAAATGGTCTAGTGAGTGAACTTTCATCCCTTCTCCACATTCCGGACAATGTTTCGTAGTTGTGCTTTTGAAAAACTCTACTGACTGTTTCCCTTGCATTTCTCGCTCCTCCTTTTTGTAGTACAGTTTTAATAATTTGTATGTTGTTATAATACAGTATATACCTTAAATTGGAAAATGTATAGGCTATTTTACAAAAAATTTCAAAAAAGAGAGCTGACTAGCGAAAAAGCTAGTCAGCTCAATGTTTATCCCACACTTAACGGGCAGTAAGCCCCTGCCTCAAGCTTACGAGGAAACAAAGAAGATAGGTGGGGGACAA
>NZ_JBALMU010000031.1:0-25200 GCF_036962285.1 Bacillus sp. JJ634 | reverse complement strand
CCATCAGTGGGGGATGAAAGAAAATCCCCCACTGATGGAAGTTTCACTTTATTATATAGCGGTCGGTAAATTTGTTAGGATAGCAGCTAATACAAGAACGATGATCCCGAAACAAAATTCGATAAGCACAGAAGGTCCTAGTGTTTTCTTCTTTCCTTTGACTCGGAAAAAGTGATACGAGCCAAACAGAATCATAACGAGTGTTAAGGCAACTTTTGCAAGCAGTACTTGTCCATAGAGAGTGGTCAATAAGGAATCCATTGAATCAATATGAAGAAGACTGCTGCAGACTCCGCTCGTTAAAAGCACGGAAACAAAAATGAGTGCCCAGGACGAAAAGTTGTGCAATACTTGCCAATACACTGTTTTTCGCTCGTCGGGATTAGTTACGTGTTTTGCAGCACGCGGTAATACTAAACAAATCGCCAATAATCCACCGAGCCATAAAGACATAGCTGCCAGATGCAAGAAATTCATCGTAATGGCGGCTGCTGGAATTGAAGCCATCATAGTATGACCGATAAATGATTTAGCCAGCATGAGACTGAGCAGTAATAGGATACCTAAAGCAGCAGCCCATTTTCTTGAAGCTTTATGTAAAAGCCAGGTGCTTAACAATAGAAAGAACAGTAATAACACTTCTACAAACCAAACTGTACCAAAGGTTGTAAGAGTTAAAGTATCACTTATTGATCCAGAAATACTCCGCGCTTGCAATGGGAGACTAAGCAGGATACTGAGCATAAGTCCAACATAAGAGATCCATAATAGCAGCTTACTTTGGTTATTGATGTGAAAAGATACTGTATTAGGCAATAAATTTAAGTGAAAGAATAAAACTCCTATATAGAGCGATAAACTTCCGTATAATAAGCTTTGAGTTAGAGTGTGACCGATTTCTGGTGTAGTCTTCTCTGGTTGTATTTTTTCTTCTACGACAGGTGTCTTTTCTTCTACAGTCGTTTCTTCTTGCTTAATTTCTTCTTTCTCAATTGGTTTTTGGGCTGGTTTAACGTCAACAACAAAAGAAAGAGAACCCTCTGTTGGGTGACCATCTTTAGAAACAACCTTCCACTTTAATGTATATGACCCATTTTCAACTTCGTTTGGAAGTTTGTTTTTTAATACGTTATCCTCTAGTATATTTTCATCAGCGTCCACTCGTTCTCCAGATGCGTTGTACACTTCAAGAGAATAAAACGCAGCTTGAATAGGAGCGTTAAACGTTACACTAACAGTTGATGGAAGTGTATCTAAAACTTCACCTTCTCCTGGTGTAGATTGAATCACATGTGAGTGTGCTAGAGTGAAGCTTGGGAAGGAAAAGCTGAGTAATAACAAAATAAGCAGCCCAAATCCTTGTTTATTCATTATGTATCACCTCAAATTTCTTTGTTTGTGCTAAACAGTATAAAACAAAGTTGTGAAATTAGTATGAAGAGTTATTCCGATAAAGGAGTAACTTTTTTATTTTTTAGGCTCTGTTATAGGATGTTGTGGATTTGTTAGTCACACTCTTATTTAACAAAGTTATTTCGTGGTAAATTATTGAAAATAAAAAAACTTACTTGACGCAATTAAAATATTATTTTAAACTTACTAACTATAAGTAACTTATATATTTAAAGTAATAAATAGGGGGAGTATTTACGTAATGAAGAAAAATTATGAGTTAGGTTCATTGATTTTACGTGTCGTGTTAGGAGTATCTTTTTTAATTCATGGCTTTATCAAGTTTAATGATGGAATTGCTGGCACAGCTGGTTGGTTTGATAGCATTGGTATTCCTGGATTTATGGCTTATGTTGTAGCTCTTATTGAAGTTGTCGGGGGAATAGCGATGATTCTTGGGATTGGAACAAGAATTGTAGCAGCCTTGTTCGCCGTTGTGATGTTAGGAGCTATTTTCACAGTTAAATTAAGCGTGGGCTTTGCAGGAAATGGTCAAATGGCGGGATATGAATTAGATTTAGCGTTTCTAGTAATGTCTGTTTATTTACTGTTAAATGGCAGCGATAAGCTTTCTTTACAAGCTGTATTGAAACCAAATCAACAATCATAAATACAAAAAAAGCTGATTAGTGCTCCGTGCTAATCAGCTTTTTTTTATATGCTTTTTCAAAAAAATGTATAAAAAATGGTGGGAATCGTGCTACATTTAGAAAGTTAGTTTTAGTAGAAATATATAAGTGAATTTTTTGAAGATGGAAGGATGCGTGGAATGCAGATTGTAGTCATAATCAGTTGTACATTATGTGTATTGTTCTTATTTTACTCTATTATTCCAACCGTCATCATTCGCACATGTGGATGGGGAATCACTCAAAAAGTGAAAGGCGAGAATCGGATTGCTTTAACGTTTGATGATGGTCCCAACCCTGAATATACAACGCAATTATTAGATTTGTTAAAAAAGTATCAGGTGAAGGCTTCTTTCTTTGTCGTAGGAAGCAAGGTGAAAAGTAATTCTGATCTTGTGAAGAGGATGCACCAGGAGGGGCACACCATTGGGATTCATCATTTTCGGCATATATCGAGCTGGCTTATGCCGCCATTTATATTAAGAAGGCAGCTATATTTAACGGAACAAGCTATTAAGGAATGTACGAATGAGAAGGTCGCGTTTTACCGACCTCCTTGGGGACATTTTAATTTGTTTACCCTATTTTTGAGTAAAAACTACTATATTGTTATGTGGTCTCATATTTTTGGGGATTGGAAAGTGAAAAACTGCCAGCAAACTTTACTAGATGAATTGCGATTAGCGACAGAGCGCGGCTCGATTCTTCTGCTTCATGATTGCGGGGAAACGTTAGGAGCCGATCAGGAAGCACCGCGATATATGCTCGAACAATTAGAGGTATATTTACAAGAAAGTAAAGAAAAAGGTATACGCTTTATGACGTTAAATGAAATGAAGAGGATATTATGAATAGCGAAACAATTTTACAGTATATTGATTTATACGGGTATTTGATTATTTTTCTGTTTTTATTCTTTGGGATTGTCGGAATTCCTGCTCCGGAAGAATCTCTTCTTTTTTTAATTGGTGTATTGATTGTACATCATCAACTTTCATTTGGCTGGGCCGTATTATGTGCCCTTTTAGGTACTTTTATTGGCATGCTTACGGCGTTTCTATGTGGCAAGTATATCGGATATCCTTTTATTCATAAATACGGTAAGTATGTTGGTATTACTTCTGAAAGGTGGGAGAAAGTCCAACATAATTATACCAAAAATGCTTATAAAACCATTCTATTCGGTTTTTATATGCCGGGTATTCGCCAAATGAGCCCGTATTTTGCCGGCATCACAAAAATCCCATTTGGCGCATTTTTTCTGTTTTCTCTACTAGGCACTTTTCTTTGGGTTATTCCGTTTATTTTGGCAGGGTATTATATCGGACAGACGTTTAATGTTAATCCTGTTTATGTTCCTTATTTAGGGGTTCTGTTCTTAGCGATTTTTGTCATTTATATGTTGGTAAAGTATATACGTAAGAAACGTTTACAACATCGTGATAGGATGTCAAAAAAAGGTGAAGTAGACTGATCATTATAAAAGTTTGAAAATAAGAATGTCTGATTTTTAGTGAATCGTTATGAAGAATTTCTTATAGAATCGGAGCTGAAATAGATGAAGAAGATATTGTTTTTGCCTCTCTTACGCATGCAATCAGGTCATCATCAAGTAGCAGATGCTTTAATAGATATGTTACATGCCCGTATAAACGGAGTTATATGTAAAAAAATAGACTTAATCAGTTATACGAATGAATCTTTAGAAAAGGTGGTGACGAGCAGTTATTTAAGCTGGATTCGCTACGCACCAGAAACGTATAACTTTGCCTATAAAAATTTTTTCTACGATACACGGGCAAATGCTCGAGTGATAAAGTGGTATAATCTTATTTTTTTGAAAAAAATGGAGCAATTGTTAAGGCACGAAAGACCTGATTTAATCGTATGTACACATGGGTATCCTTCCTATCTTCTTAGTCAACTGAAGAAACAAGGGAAATGTCATGTTCCGATTATCAATGTGTATACAGACTTTTTTATTAATAGTGTATGGGGAAGAGAGGGAATTGACTTTCATTTTCTCCCTAGTCAAGAAGTGAAGGAACAGTTAATAAGGAAAAACCAGGTTCCTAAACACCATATGGTTGTAACAGGGATCCCTGTTCACGAAGAAATTACGAAAACAGTTCGTTTTAAGAAGTGTAATAATCGCCCCATTATTTTAATTGCGGGAGGTAATAGCGGTCTTGGTGGGATGTTAACATTGTCTCATGCATTAAAAAGTACTGAGTATTTTGATTTTATCGTGCTTTGTGGAAAGAATCAAAAGCTATATGATGAAATTCTTTCTTGGAATAGCAGTCATATTCAACCATTGTCATATATATCGTCAAGATCGGAAATGAATGCACTATACGAACAAGTAGATGCCATCGTTACGAAACCTGGCGGCGTGACTATTAGTGAAGCGATAAAAAAAAGACTGCCGATTATAGTGAATTCCTTTCTTCCTGGTCAGGAGGAAATAAACCTTCATTATTTAACAAAATCAGAGCTTGTATTTACATTAGAACAGAATCAACCATTTGAAAAACAATTGCTTCGTCTATTAAAGACCAATCAAAAAGTGAATCGTTGGAATCTAGCGGTTGATACTTATGAAAAAGGAATCGAAATAGGACCAGATCGGATGGTAGAGGTCATCACACGCATGATTGGCCTGCAAATGGACTCGTCCAGTGTCGTTTAATATATGGCAATATTGGTACATTCATTCGTTTCCGTTATATTAAGAGCTGCGTGCGTTCATAATTATGAATGGCTTATGGTACACTTTAATGAAGGAAGTTAATCATAATTGAGGTGTCAAAAAGTGAAAACAGTAGTTGTAATTGGTGGCGGAATTACTGGATTATCTACGATGTATTATTTGCAAAAAGCGATAAAAGCAAATGATTTAGATGTACGTTTAATTCTTATAGAAGCGCAGGAACAGTTAGGCGGTAAAATTTGTTCGGTTCATAATCGAGAGTTTATTATCGAAACGGGTGCAGATTCGATTGTCACGCGCAAAGAAAATGTTATCCCGTTTATTAAAGAGTTAGGATTAGAGGAAGAAGTCGTTTATAATGCGACGGGAAGATCTTTCTTATATAGTGACAGCGAGTTAAAGATGATTCCGGAAGATGCGATGTTCGGTATTCCAATGAGCTTAGAATCGTTAGCGACAACGACTTTAATCTCGGCGGAAGGAAAAGTCGAAGCGTTAAAGGATTTTTATACATTGAATGACACGTTTACAAAAAATGATTCAGTGGGAGCCTTTCTTGAACATTTTCTTGGCAAAGAGCTGGTGGAGAAACAAATTTCTCCCGTATTATCGGGCGTTTATTCAGGTAAGCTCAACGATTTAACGATTGCTTCTACTCTTCCTTATTTAATTGATTATAAAAATGAATATGGCAGCATCATTCGCGGTCTAGAAGCGAATAAGGAAAAATTTAAAGGAACAGCCAATCGTAAATTTTTATCGTTTAAAAACGGTTTATCGACCATCATTAATCGACTAGAAGAAGAGTTGATAGACTCAGTCGAAATCATTAAAGGCGTACAAGCAAAGAAAGTTGAAAAAGCATCTGATCGCTATCTTCTTACATTTACAAACTATAAGGAAGTAGAAACAGATTATGTCGTATTAGGTACACCGGATTCCGTAGCGAAACAGTTACTGCAAAATGAGGAACTGAACGAAGAGTTTAATCAGTTCAAAAATAGTTCGATGATTAGTATTTATCTTGGTTTTGATTTGCCGGATAGTGAATTACCGCAAGATGGAACGGGCTTTATTACGACAGAAGGCAGTGATTTAATATGCAATGCTTGCACGTGGACAAGCCGAAAATGGTCACATACGTCAAAGAATCATCATTTGCTAGTCCGTCTTTTTTATAAAAGTTCCAGTCCGCATTATGAACGATTACGACAGATGACCGAAGCTGAATTAGAAGAAGTTGCATTAGCTGATATTCGAAACAGTCTAGGTATTACTGGGCAACCTGTGGCAAGTGAAATCACGAAGTGGCATAATAATATGCCCAATTATCATATTACGCACCATCAAATTGTAGAGTCACTCCAAGAAAAAATGAAGTCACGCTATCCGAATATTCTTTTAGCAGGGTGTTCGTACTTCGGAGTTGGAATTCCTGATTGTATTGCGAATGGGGAGAAAACAGCAGTAAGGTTGACCGAGCTCTTACAGATGAAGGAATGAGAGACCTATCCATTTTGGGTAGGTTTTTTTGTATAGCGGCAATTTCATGGTAATCTAATATTTGCTTAAAGCTGCCTAGTGAACAGGCGTACGAAATCGTAGTTTCGCACGCCTGTTCACTAGATAGTAATAGCTTAAATGATATGAAAATAGGTTAAAACATTTTTACTAATCAACAAAATGGTAACAAAAATAAATAAGAGGCGTACATATGAAGCGCCTTTTTTAATAGCAAATTTGGTACCAATTAATGCACCGGCAATCATGGCTAAGCCCATTGGGATTCCATATGAAAAATTAACAGAACCCATAGCTAAAAAAATAATAAGTGCAGCGATATTACTGCCGAAATTTAATATTTTAGCATTTCCGGCTGCCTGTACAAAATCAAAACCAATCATCAAAAATGCAAATAATAAGAAAGATCCTGTGCCAGGTCCGAGAAAACCATCGTAAAATCCAATAGCGAATATAGCGAATATAAAAATCGTCGCTTTCTTCCAATTTAGCCCTTTGTAAAAGGCTTCTTTTCCCCAATCCTTTTTTACAATCGTATAAATAGCCACAATAATTAATAATACGAGTATGAGCGGCTTTAGTATTTCAGAAGATACAAAGTGAACAATATATGCACCTGAAATGGCTCCTATAATGGTAAGTGGAAATAGTTTTATGACCAGTTTGAAATTTATTTTTCCAGCCTTAATAAAAGCGAGAGTACTTGTTAAAGAACCCATTGAGCTGGCCAGCTTATTTGTAGCAAGAGCTGTTGAAGGAGGGAGTCCTGTAAATAGCAGAGCGGGTATAGAAATGAGCCCGCCGCCTCCTACAACTGAGTCAATGAATGCAGCGATAAAACCAGCTATTATTAAAAATAGCAAGGTGTAGAGATTGATGTCTTCCATAACTTTTTTGCGCTTCCTTCCAAAGGGAATATCTAGTTGATGTTATAAGACTAGCGGAAAAGGCAGGAAGTGTAAATAAGAAAAAGTTTCATTAGTAATCTTAGAGATTGTTAATTCGGTAATGAGCTTTTCTTAGAATTTAAATTGCATAGGAAATAAAAACAGAGAGTGTATTATTGGAGTGAAATAGGGCACTCTCTGTTTTTTAATTGATTAATTTAGGGATTTTTGGTTTGTTAAGGTGTTCAGAACTGCAAATATGGTTATTTATGGTAATATAAAGATAACTCTAGAGAGGGGGACTTATATTTCAATGGATAAAGTTTTAAAGAGTTTAGCAGTTATCCTACTAGTTCTACCGCTTGTTTTTTCATATGCATCTACCTCACATGTACAAGCAGCAAGCACCAAAGTCGCTTATGTAGATATTACTTCAGGTGTCTTAAATGTTAGGAGTGGTGCAAGTACAACTCATACGATTGTTGGTTCTTTAAAAGATAACGCCAAAGTAACGGTGTATTCTGTTACAAAGAGCGGATGGGCAGAGATTAATTATAAGAGTAAAAAACGATATGTATCCAATCAGTACTTACGATATTATCAGAGGATGTCAGAAACAGAGGCTAAGAAAATTACGGATAGAGTGATTAAAATCCAAAATAGTCTGAAGGGTTCCTATACAAAGCAACAAATTTACTCTATTTTATCACCTGGATTTACAGATGCCTTTATTGAGAAATTATATAAGTATGATTTAATGCTTTGGGAAATTAAAAATGGGAAGCGGTTATATGGTTGGAGAGGAACAGACTTTCCAGCGTATGTAATTATGTATGGGATTACATGGGATAAAAATGAAAGAATCAAATACAAGATTCCGGCCCCTAAAATTACCTACTATAAGAAGAATGGTAAAGAGTATTTAATTGTTTCACAAAAATATCCGGCTGATGAATTATACGAGAATGTTGAACAAAAAATCTATCTTTCTAAAATCAATTCGAAGGCTTATTGGAAAGTATATCATACATCCTGGTAAACCCGATTAGCCCGTATAAACATATGAAACACGGTTTCGAAGGTGAAACGGTGTTTTTTTAGGACGAAATTAAGGATTTTTTAATAATTTAAGGGTATGATAAGAAAAAAGAGAAAATAAGGGAGAGTCTAAATGAAAAAGAATGCAAAGCTAGCAGTTTGGCTAGTCGGTGCAGTTGTAATTGCTGCTCTTATCATAGCGGCGATGATTACATCTACTGCAAAAAATGAAACAGTAGCTACTGTAGACGGAAGTAAAATTACAAAAGAAGAGTTATATGATGAGCTTGTGGCAAGCTATGGAACAGATACATTAAATACACTGATCACAAATAAAATGATTGAATTAGAAGTAAAGAAACAAAATGTTACTGTATCAGATGAAGATATTCAAAAAGAATTGGATGTTCTCATTGAACAATATGGTGATGAAGAAACATTAAAAGGTCAATTAGAAGCTAGTGGTTCATCTATGGATGACTTAAAAGACGATATCGTTCAATACTTACAAACAAGAAAATTAATTGAACCAAGCATTAAGATTACAGATGAAGAGATTAAGACGTATTTTGAGGCAAATAAAGATTCACTTGGACAAGCTGAACAAGTAGAAGCGAGCCACATTTTAGTAGAAGATAAAGCAACTGCAGAAGAAGTGTTGAAGAAACTGAAAAACGGCGGAGATTTTGCGGAGCTTGCTAAAGAATATTCTACAGATGAAGGCAGTGCTGCAAACGGCGGATCACTTGGTTACTTTGGCAAAGGGCAAATGGTTGCGGAGTTTGAAGATGCAGCCTTTAAACTAGAAGTTGGTAAAATTAGTGAACCTGTTAAAACGGAACACGGTTACCATATCATTAAAGTAACTGACAAAAAAGAAGCAAAAGAAGCAACATTAAAAGATAGCGAAGAACAAATTAAAGAGACGTTATTAACAGAAAAATTACAAACAGAATACGCTACATGGCTTCAAAAGAAAGAAGAAGAGTATAAAATTACAAATAAGCTTGAAGAAGAGAAGTAAGATAGAGAAGAATCCTCGCTGTTATAGCGAGGATTCTTTTTGTGAGAAGGAAGGAATAATCATATATTTATATCGATTGAATATTACCGATATATCGTTTAAAATATTACCGATATAGGAGGGCGAATAAGTGGGAAAACGTAGAGGGTTTGTGCAAATGGCGATTTTGCAGTTACTTAACATACGAAAGATGCATGGTTATCAAATTATGAAAGAATTAGAGGCGCGCTCAAATGGGTTGTATTCAGCAAGCGCTGGTACCATTTATCCAGCTTTACAGGAACTAATGGATCAAGGTTTCATCGATAGTACGATTGAAAAGGATAAAAAGGTGTACACCTTAAATGAAGCTGGAGAAATGAAGGTACGGAATTGGCGTGAGGCAGAGCCAGACGATTTTTGGGAACACTGGCAGGAACATATCAAGTGGCGACAATCTGATGAAGCGAAATTGTTAAAAAGTGAGATGAATCAGTTTGAAAATCAGCTGCGAAAAACGATGAAGGCAGTTCGTCAGCAGCCGAAACGAGCGCCGGAATTGATTAATTTTTTACAAGAAGCAACGAAGCGTCTACAAAACTTTTAGGAAGGGGGAGGTGGATTGAAATCCCTCCAACAATTATTAGTATACATAAAACCTTATAAATGGTTTGCGATATTAGGTCCGTTATTTATGTGCTTAGAGGTAGCGATGGATTTACTGCAGCCGACGATGATGCAGCATATGATTGATACGGGGCTTGCCAATGGTGATCATGCCTATGTTATTAAACTGGGAATTTTCATGATGATTTCTGCTGTTTTTGGTTTAATTGGCGGAATGGGGAGTTCGATATATAGTACAAAGGCGGCAGTATACTTCGGTACCGATATTCGTCAGGATGTGTTTCGCAAGACGGAGCAATTTTCCAGCCGAAATCATGATAGGTTTGGAACAGGGAAATTAATTACGATTGTAACAAATGATATTACAACCGTTCAAAATGCGATTAGGATGACATTATTTATTCTTGTTCGAGGTCCTTTTTTATTTATTGGGAGCATCGTCATTGTTTGGATGACGGCACGTGAGCTGTTCCCTATTTTACTAATAGCGATTCCTATTTTGACGGTCCTTATTATTGGGTTTTCGGTCAAGTCGGGTCAGTTGTTCAAAAAAGTGCAAGAAGCAATGGACAAGGTTAATGTGAAACTTCAAGAAACATTAGCAGGTATTCGCGTCGTAAAGGCATTTAATCGTGAAGAATTTGAAAAAAATAATTTTAAAACGGTCAATGATATGCTTACCAAACGCAATTTCTCTGCTGAGCAAATAATTGTATCGCTTATGCCGATTACGATGTTTGTTGTTAATATAGCAATTGTTGCAGGAATGTGGTTAGGTGCGATTCAAGTGAAACAAGGGGTTATTCAAGTCGGGATGATTCTTGCTTTTATTAATTATCTTCACATTATTATGAACGGTTTAATGAGCATGACACATGTGTTAATGCAAATTACGCGTTCTTTTCCATCAGCTGACCGGATTACACAAGTGCTTGAAACACCTATTGATATTCAAAATCCAGAAGAACCAGCGCCTGTTTCGGAGATTCGAGGAGAGGTAGAGTTCTGTAATGTTCACTACAGTTATAGTAAAAATGGAGAATATGTATTGAAGAATATTTCTTTCCATGCGAAACCAGGTCAGAAAATAGGGATTATTGGATCAACAGGTAGTGGGAAAACAACGCTTCTTAAGTTACTTCCACGGTTATATGACCCAGATTCAGGTGCGATTCTTATTGATGGAATTGATTTGAGGAATCATTCACTTGAAACGCTTCGTTCAGCAATCGGGTTTGTACCTCAAAAAGCTATTTTGTTTTCTGGAACCATTGACGAAAATATGCGATATGGAAAAGAACATGTAACAGCTTTGGAAATGGAGAAAGCGGCCGAGCTAGCGGCTGCAAGCGAATTTATTCATAAATTGGACGGTACCTACGATTATACATTAATGCAAGGGGCGACCAATTTATCAGGTGGGCAAAAGCAGCGCTTATCAATTGCCCGTGCGTTAATTCGGAAACCGAACATTTTATTATTAGATGATTCGACATCAGCACTCGATGCAAAGTCTGAAGTAGAGGTGCAGCAAGCATTAAGGGGAGAATTTCCAGATACGACGGTATTTTTGATTGCTTCTAAAATTTCTTCTATTATCGATTGTGATCAAATATTGGTGCTGGAAGATGGGATGATTGAAGCGAGTGGAACACATGATGAATTGCTTATGAAGAGTTTGGTTTATCGTGAAATCTATCGTACTCAAAGCGGGAAGGAGGTCCTGAATTATGAATAAGACCTCATCAGCTGGCGCAGAAAATGCGGTAGCACGAGCACGCGGTCCACGTGGATTTGGTGGCCCAGTCGTAAAAGCGAAAGATAAAAAAGGGACTTTACTGCGCATTTGGCGCTACATGAAAAAGGAGAAATGGAGTTTAATAGCTTCTATTGTATTTGTTATTCTTTCAACTTTATTAAGCTTATGTGCTCCTTATTTAATTGGCATCATTATTGATGAATACATTATGCCAAAAGATATGAACGGGACATTGCGAATGTTGCTTCTGCTTGTTGGTATTTATACAGCAGCAGTGGTATTTACATGGCTGCAAACATTTTTAATGGTGAATGTGTCATTGAGAACGATTCAAGTCATGCGACAAGATTTATTTAATAAATTTCAAACATTGTCACTTCGTTTTTTTGATAAAAGAACACACGGTGAGCTAATGAGCCGGGTAACGAATGATATCGATAATTTGAATCAGGCGTTAAGTCAAAGTGTGAGCCAAATTGTTTCTACCATTTTGATGGCATCCGGTGTAATCATTGCGATGTTTTCATTAAATTGGGTGCTGGCTGTCGTAACATTGCTTGTCATTCCGTTGATGATTTATACAACGAAAAAAGTGATTACGTATAGCAGCAGTAATTTCATTAAAAGACAGCGCGACTTAGGAGAGTTAAACGGCTTTATTGAAGAATCTATTTCCGGGATGGAAGTAATTACACTGTTTGGGAAGGAGGAGCAGGTTTTTACTAAGTTCTCGAGCATTAATCATAGATTACGGCATTCGGCAAGAGCGGCGGATACGGTGTCAGGATTTCTTGGGCCAATTAATAACTTTATTAACACATTAGGACTTTCTTTAGTCATTGGAATCGGTGCTTTGATGACACTTCGCGGTTTAGCAACAGTCGGAATCATCGCTGCTTTTGTAACTTATTCGCGGCAATTTTTCCGCCCAATTAATCAGCTTTCGAATGTATTAAATACATTTCAATCAGCCATTGCTGGGGCAGAGCGAGTATTCGAAATTATGGATGAAACACCCGATTTACAAGATAAACCAAATGCGCTTGCGGTTTCTTCGTTTAAAGGCGACGTGGAATTTAAACAGGTGGACTTTCGTTATAGTGAAGATAAACAAATATTAAAGGATATTACGTTTTCAGCAAAAGCAGGAGAGACGATTGCTCTTGTGGGTCCAACGGGGTCTGGGAAAACAACCATCATTAATTTGTTATCTCGTTTCTATGATATTAATGCGGGTGAAATTACGATTGATGGCCGAAATATTAAAGACTATCAAATGAGTGCATTGCGGAAGAAGATTGGTATCGTACTTCAAGATACATTTTTATTTTCGGGAACTATTATGGAGAATATTCGCTACGGACGCCTGCAAGCAACCGATCAAGAAGTAATAGAAGCAGCCAAAATGGCCTCGGCACATTCCTTTATTAAACATTTGCCACAGCAATATGACACACCTATTACATCAGGAGGGTCGAACTTAAGTCAGGGACAAAAGCAATTATTAGCCATTGCTCGTGCGATTTTAGCAGATTCAGATATTTTAATACTTGATGAAGCAACATCGAGCATTGATACGCTTACGGAAATTGAAATTCAAAAAGGTATTCATCATTTAACAAAAGGGCGAACAAGTTTTGTGATTGCTCATCGCTTAAAGACAATTGAAAATGCAGATCGAATCTTAGTGATTAAGGATGGAACGATTATTGAAGCAGGATCTCATATGGAGTTAATAGGGCAGCGAGGATTTTATTATGAATTGTACGATAGCCAGTTTAATATTTGATTGGAGAATCATTTGCACGCATATAAAAACACATGCTAAAGTGGAGATAAGGAAACTTTGAAAAGGCAGATGAATGATGAGTAAATTTACAAAAGATTATATATTGACAATGAAAGATATTGTTCAAGAAGGCCATCCGCTTTTACGAACAGTAACAGAAGAGGTGAATGTACCTCTTTCAGAAGAAGATCGAGAAACATTGCTGTGCATGATGCAATTTATAAAGAATAGTCAGGACCCTAAACTAGCGAAGAAATATAAGCTGCGTGAAGGTGTCGGTTTGTCGGCTAATCAAATTGGGTTAAATAAACGGATGTTTGTGATGTACTTTGAAGATGAAAAAGGTAAATTATATGAAGAAGCGATAATTAATCCAAAAATCGTTAGCCACTCTGCTGCAATGACATATTTGCCGCAAGGTGAAGGCTGTTTATCTGTTGAGCGTGAAGTTACAGGCTATGTGCCGCGTTATGAGCGAGTAAAGGTAAAGGCGGTTAATCTAGATGGACAAGAAATCGAACTTCGCTTAAAAGGATTTGCTGCGATTGTTTTTCAACATGAATATGACCACTTAAATGGTGTGATGTTCTATGACCATATCAATAAAGACAATCCGTTTAAGCTTCCGGAAAATATCGATATTAAAAGTTTGATATAAGAAAAAGGCAAAGTCAGGAATGGCTTTGCCTTTCTCTTATACGTTCCATCTGGAAATAATGTAAAGGAGCTGTAGAGTATTTGGAAACCCTGCTTATTTATAATGAAGGTTCGTCTAATAAGTTTTGGAAAATTCGAATAGTAGGAAATTCATTTGCTGTGGCATATGGAAAAGTTGGTATGGTTGGATCGGTGAAAGCGAAAGAATTTGAATCGGAAGAGGTCTGTCGACGAGAAGGAGAGAAACTGATTCAATCTAAATTAAAAAAAGGGTATGTATTTGCACAGTCATCACATCAGATTGTAAAAGAAAGTTCAATGACAGATGAATATTTTTGGGAGCTGTTGGAGAAGTGCAAAGAAAAAGGAGAAGATGCAGAGGAACAAATAGAGTGGTTAATTACTCATTTGTCGAGAAAACCCGTTAAAGATATCATCAAGTTTGATTTTATCTTTAATAAATATTATGCCAAGTCATATACATCTCATTTATGGGCAGCTGCTTATATTGTGATGGGAGGCTGTTCAGATGATTGCTTTGATTATTTCAGAACATGGTTGCTGTATTTAGGAAAGGATGAGTATGGGGCAGCGATAGAAAATCCTGAAACCCTGCTGCCTTATTTTAAGTTGTTAGAAGAGCAAGAAGAAATACCTCAGCTAGAAGAACTGTTGTTTGTTGCAAGTTCAGCCTATGAAGAGAAGACGGGCTTGGATGATGAGGAGTATTATAAGCTATACGAGCAACTAACAAATGATGATTTTATCCAACCAGAAATTGAATTTGACTGGGATGAGGATGATAAAGAAGGGTTGCGTAACAAATTTCCAGCGTTATGGGCGGCCTATGGGGAAAGTCCGCTAGATTGTTAAGTTAAGAGATATCATTTCATTAGTAACACTTCCTCCCTTTTGTATGGATAGTCATAATACGAAAGAGAGAGGATAGGGTACTTAGATAAATCGTTTAAAGAAGAAACGCTAGGTGTGAAGATTTTTATTGCGAATTAACAGCAAGTTAAGCCCCCACTTTAAGCTTTGCTAAGTGGAGGCGATGTTTTTTATATAGGCCCTGTTAAATAGCGTTAAATCAACAATATTCATTAACAAAACCTTTGGAAGAAAGGGATATATCTCTTATTTCGTAGTCACAGTATCCTGTGAGACTTCAGTTTGCGATTTTTTGATGAATAGAATAATCCCGGCTGCAATGGCAATTGGAATAAGGGCCAACGTAAACGTGAACGTAATCGAATCAGACATGGCCTGCACAATTTTTTCAAGCACAAAGTCAGGAATTTGTGCGCGTGTATCAGATTGGAATAATTGTTTTGGGTCATCCATATTGATGAGCGAAGGATTAAAACCTTGACTGCTATCTTTAAAGGCTTCGGTGATTTTATTCGTAAATGCATTGTTTTGAATCGCTCCAAAAATCGTGATGCCGAGTGTCATGCCAAAAGAACGAAGGAAGGAGTTCGTTGATGTCGCCATACCACGGTGGCGTGCATCTAATTCATCAATCGAAGCAATCGGTAATAATGAAAAGGAAAACCCAACTCCTAGTCCTGTTAGAATTAAGTACATCGTCAATAATGCACGACTTGTATCGGGCGTCAATGTTCCAAGAAGCAGCATACCTGTAAAGAAGGTAACGACCGAAATAATCATTAGCTTGCGAAAGCCTACTTTTGTTTGGAAAATCCCTCCGATGGCACTGCCGACGACGGAACCAAGCATCATTGGTGTTAAGATTAGACCAGCATTTGTAGCGGTTCCTCCATAAACGGCTTGCACAAAAATAGGTGTGTAAACGGTTAAAATAATAAACGTTCCGCCATAAAGAATACTTAAAATTTGAGCTGTAGCAAATATTCGTTTTTTAAACATCCAGAATGAAATGATTGGATCTTTCGCATGCTTTTCAAAGAAGAAGAAAAGAGCTAAGAAAATAGCTGCACTAGCTAACAATCCGATAATTTGGACAGAATCCCAAGCGTATTCTCCGCCGCCAAGTTCGAGTGCAAACATTAAACTTACGACCGCGATGACAAGCGTTGCAGCACCGCCCCAGTCGATTTTTTGTTCCATGTGATTGGGTGATTCTTGATAGAAACGTAAAACAAGAAATAAAGACACAATTCCAATTGGAATATTGACATAAAAAATCCAGTGCCAGCTAGCGTATTCGGTAATATACGCTCCTAACAATGGGCCAAGCACGCTCGATAATCCAAAAACCGCCCCTAATAGCCCCGTCATTTTTCCACGTTTGTTAGGAGGGAAGATGTCAAACACGATTGTGAAGGCAATCGGCATTAATGCCCCCCCGCCAATCCCTTGAATAGCACGAAAGATGCTCAATTGAACAATGCTATTTGCCATCCCGCATAGAGCGGAACCAAGTAAGAACAAGGCGAGTCCGAATAGGAAGAACCGTTTTCTTCCATACATGTCGGATAGTTTGCCGAAAATCGGCATACTAGCCATCGTTGCTACCATATAAGCCGATGTGACCCATACAAATTTATCGAATCCACCTAAGTCTGAAACAATGGTTCCCATAGCTGTAGCAACAATCGTGTTGTCCATTGAGGCCATTAAAATGGCAAGTAATAGGCCAGCGACAATGAACTTTTGATTTTTTGTTGAATCCATGTTTTGTCCCCCTTTTCTTCCATCATACATGTTCATGAGCCAAAATGAAAAACTTGGAGCATCAGTGATAAATAGGAACCGTAACTCCAAAAAAATACATTGATAATGAATTTCATTATTGCTATTATAAAAAAAGATTTAAAACCATTTTAAGGGAGATTGTATCGATGAATAAAGCAAAAACAGCCTTAGCCGTTCTTTTATCTACTAGTCTATTATTTGGTTGCTCGCAAAAGGGTGAGGAAGCGACAACAACGAAGGAAGAAACGAAAGAAGTTGCAAAAGATGCGTTAGACGGTGTAACAGCTGAATATAGAGAATATGCCATTCATGAAATTGAAGAGTTTGTTACAGCGACGGAAGAGTTTACAAACGCTGTAATTGAAGGAGATATTGAGAAAGCGAAAGAATTATACGCACCAGCACGGATGCATTACGAACGTGCAGAGCCTATTGCGGAAGTGTTCGGCGACTTAGATCCAAAGATTGATGCCCGTGAAGGAGATGTTCCAGAAGAGGAATGGACAGGTTATCACCGTATCGAATATGGATTATGGGAGAAAAACACAACAAAAGGCTACGAAGAGTATGCAAAGCAATTAATGAAAGATGTTCATTTACTTCGTGCGAAAGTAGAAACAGTAGAGGTGACACCAGACTTATTAGTTACAGGAGCAGTTGATTTATTGAATGAAGTATCGACTTCTAAAGTAACAGGTGAGGAAGACCGTTATTCTCATACGGACCTATACGATTTTGTAGCGAATGTTCAAGGAGCTGAAGAAATTTTTAATCTATTAAAAGACGAAGTGAAAGCGAAGGATGCTGATTTAGCAGCAACGATTGAAACGCAATTTGCTCAAGTGCATAGTCTTTTAGACGAACAGAAAGAAGGAGACGGCTATAAGCTGTATACGGATTTAACAGAAGCAGAAGTGAAGAAGTTCAGTCAAGCAGTTGATGCATTAGCAGAGCCACTATCACAAATAGGAATCGTAACGGAGGCGTCTTAATTGACAGATCTATCAAAAGAAACTTCTATCTTTGAGAAGAAGGTAAGTCGACGAGGTGTATTAAAAGCAGCAGGAATTGGCGGGGTTGGTGCTGTTCTTGGGGCATCAGGCTTAGGTGGAGTTTTGGCGTTATCTGATGCGACTGTAACAAAGGGACAAAGTAATGATATTGTCCCTTTTTACGGTGCCAATCAAGCGGGGATTACAACTTCTCCCCAAGATAATTTGTACATTGTGTCACTGGAAGTAACGACAGATTCTAAGCAAGATCTGATTCAGCTTTTTAAAGATTGGACAGAAGCATCAGCTTTAATGACATCCGGTAATACGGTTGGAGATACTTCGGCTAATGGAAATTTGCCCCCAAAAGATACGGGAGAAGCTGTTGGGTTATCT
The DNA here is from genome assembly GCF_036962285.1 of Bacillus sp. JJ634. Classification (NCBI taxonomy): domain Bacteria; kingdom Bacillati; phylum Bacillota; class Bacilli; order Caryophanales; family Bacillaceae; genus Bacillus; species Bacillus sp. JJ634. The sequence continues at coordinate 7,058 of NZ_JBALMU010000031.1, read as the reverse complement.
CCTTCTAATTTAACGATTACTTTTGGAGTTGGTCCGAGTCTGTTTGTAAAGGATGGTAAAGATCGGTTTGGCTTACGGTCTAAACAGCCAGCTGAGTTAGTAGATTTGCCGAAATTCCCGCTGGATGCTTTAAAGAAGGAGTGGACCGGAGGAGATCTTTGTATTCAAGCTTGTGCAGATGATTTACAAGTAGCGTTCCATGCAGTCAGAAACTTAGTTCGAATGGCACGTGGAAAAGCAGTCATTCACTGGGCTCAAACTGGTTTCCAACGCACGAAGAACGCAGATGCTAAGAAAGCAACTCCGCGTAATTTGCTAGGTTTCAAAGATGGTACGGTAAATCCTGATGTTACAAGCAAGAGTGCACTGCAGACATCCGTTTGGGTACAAAAAGGAGATGGCCCCAACTGGCTTGTCGGCGGTAGCTATATGGTTGTACGTCGAATTCAAATGTACATTGAAGTGTGGGACCGCTCGACATTAAACGATCAAGAAGCAACATTTGGGCGCTACCGTGATAGCGGGGCTCCTCTTGGAAAACAACATGAATTTGAAGAAGCAGACTTTGAAGCGGTTGATGACAGAGGAAACCATATCATTCCGGATACAGCTCATATGCGTGTAGCGCGTGGTGACGGGAAAGAAGTTATTTTAAGACGTTCATATTCCTATACAGATGGAATGGATGCGAAGACCGGAAGTTTGGATGCCGGACTTGTGTTTATTTGTTTCCAGCGTCGCCCAAGTACTCAATTTATTCCGATGCAGCAGCGTCTAGCAAAGAATGATAAGCTCAATGAATATATCGTTCATCGGGGCAGTGCTCTTTTTGCTTGCTTACCGGGTGTACAAAAAGGCGGATATATTGGTGAGACTCTGTTTGATTAATAAGAAAGAGAGATGTTTCTGGTGAAACGAAGTAAATTATTCGCTTTGTTTGTCGCCTTTGTTTTGATTTTATCCGGAACGAAAGTGTTTGCAGGGGAAAATCATGATCAGTTATTTATGTATATTGGCGATAGTTTGATGAAAGCAAAGACTGGGGATACCGGAGCAGTTTCCGGTAATATTCATTTATTTGAAAAAGAGTGGAAACAAATTAAAGTAGGCAGTAAGCTTGCAGATGTCGTGGATGAGCGTATGGTAGATGTGAAGAAGGGGTTAGAGACAGGGGAGAAGCCTGAAGAACTCCGAGCGCAATTATCAGCACTTTCAACCGCTCTTATTAATTATGATACCGAACAAAATCCAGTTGATATGAGCACAAAAAAAGAAAAGTTGCGGCAAATCGTTCCTTTTATTGAAGATATGAAAGAAAGTATAGCTGCAAAAGAAGATTCCAAGATAAAGCTTCAATACAATCGTATTTTTAATCAATGGAATGAGGCGGAACTCGCTGTCAGCAATGAAAGTACAGCTGCATACGGTCAAATTGAAACGTATATGGCATTCGTTCGCATTGCCATTACACAAGATCCGGTTGATTACGACAAAGCTTTGGAAAATTTAGAGGGCTTACAACAGGTAATTGAAGATTTTTTAAGCGGTAAAGTCGCAGAAAATAGTGAGGGCGATTATTCATTAAGCGATGTAACGAAACTGCTTGAAAAGAGTGCCGATAATATATCTAATCAAAAAATAGATCAAGCAGTTGAAAATTTGAATAAGATCTTGTTCATCTGGCCAATGGTTGAAGGTGCTGTATCGACACGGGATAGTAAGCTATATAGCGATATGGAAACAAAGGTGCCAACTGCCATTAGTTTGCTTCAGTCGAAGAATGCGAAGGTTGATGAGGCAAATGAAATTGTTACTGATTTAAATACACGACTTCAACCGTTATTAGGGGAAACGAAGTATTCTATGTGGGATGCCGTGCTTGTTTTATTACGGGAAGGTTTAGAAGCCTTATTGATTGTAGCAACCTTATTATCTTTTCTAAAACGTGTTGGACATGAGGCGAAGCAAAAATGGATTTGGTATGGTGTTCTCGCAGGGCTTGGTTCCAGTGCAGCATTAGCTGTTGTGATTAATGTAGTCTTTTCACAATTAACAGCTGCTTCAAGTCGTGAATACATTGAAGGAATTACAGGGATTGTAGCTGTACTTATGATGTTAACAGTTGGGGCATGGCTACACAGTAAGTCAAATATCCGCTCATGGAATCAGTATATCGGGAAACAGATGAATGAGGCAATTGCAACGGGCAGTCTTGTTTCTTTTGCATTAATCAGCTTTCTATCTATTTTCCGTGAAGGGGCTGAAACCATTATTTTTTATACTGGTATGGCTCCTTATATGACGTTAACCCAGTTAGTAAGCGGAATTGGAATTGCAGCTGTTATTCTAGTGGTGGTAGGATTTGTGATGCTCCGTTATAGTGTGAAAATCCCGATTTCACCATTTTTAAAAGTGACGACAATCTTAATTTATGCAATTGCTTTTAAAATTCTTGGCGTAAGTATTCATTCTCTTCAAGTATCACAAGTGGTTGCGACCCACACGATTCATTCTTTTCCGTTTGTTGAATGGGCAGGTTTATATCCAACGTGGGAAACAGTGCTACCGCAAATTGGTTTGCTTCTAATCATTTTAGTAACAACGATGGCTATTCGAAAGAAGCATGTATAAACAAAACGAGTCTGATCGTATTGGTCAGACTCGTTTTGTTTTATAAAGCTTATTTTAAAGAACGACGATAAGTAAATTGTTTCCACTGGTAGTGAATAAAGCAGCCAACACAGAATCCAAGAATGGCTACAAATGAGGCGATGCCGACCATGATTGTAAAGACATAGGCACTGAGTGTCCAATCTAATAAAAAACTAAGTAAGCCAAGACTTAAGCAAGAAATGGCAATCATAGAATTGAATTTTTGTTGGTCGTAATCTTCAGGAATATATTCTGAAGGTTTTTTGCGTAAGAACAGTTTTGCGAATCGCATAACAGGATTAAAATCAAAAAATAAACCAAGCAGGCAGGCAATTAATGGAATGGCTAAAATCCATTCTTGTTTCGTTATAAGTGTTAAAATAACACTTCCAAAAATCATCCATTGATTTGCTCTTACTAATGGACGAGGAATAGACCGAACTTTGTTCATCGTAAAGCCAACTTTCCATATAAGTTTTATTTAATTGTATAATAAAACGCATATTAAGTTAAAGAATTTAACTTAATTATAATAATTTTAATTTAGTATTGATTATTGAATGCTGTGTTGTATAATAGATAGTATATCATGTTTGAAAGGGGACATTTGGTTGACTGTGAAAATCTGTGGATCATGTGGAGCGCCAATCAAGAAATTAAAACATTCCATCCTATGTCAATGCGGTCCAAAAATTGTTGCTAGTTCGTACGTTAAAGCAAAAAATTAACGATTATTTATATAAAGCTGTCTATGCCGATTATAGAAAATAATCGGTTTTTTATATAATGCATACCATCTCTTCGATATAGCAGCCGTATAAAGCTGATAAGCAAAACTATGAGGAAAGTTAAGAGGATGTTTAAAATAGTAACAAATATTTTTCAATCTAACCCAAACATTATATGATATATATGTAGGGAAATTTACGTTACGATAAACAAACTATCACGTGACGGTTTAGGAGGGATTACGTTGGGAACGAGACATTGAAAATTGGAGAGTTAGCGCAGTTGGCGAATGTAACGAAACGAACTGTTGATTATTATACCAATATTGGTTTGTTAGAAGCGGAACGTTCCCCTTCTAATTACCGTTACTATCATAAACAACAGTTAGAACGGTTGCGCCGGATTATTGCCTATAAAGAAAAACACTACTCACTTGAAGAAATCAGAGAATGCTTACTACAACCAGAGCATAACACGCTAGATATAGAAGAAGCAGGGATGCAGTTAAAAGAAAAGCTGAATGGCTTAAATGAGGAATTGCAAGAAGTACTGGATTTAATCAAGAAAGATAAGAAAAATGAACGGCTATTAAAGAAGCAGATTTCTCATGAAAGCATGACGTTAATTCAATCTTTATTAGTTTTACTCATTTAAGAATATTTATGCCCTATATTTCTTTTACTCAAAGAGCATATTATGAACAATGGTTTTAGATTTAACTGACCTCGATTTCTTCAACAAAAGCTGTAAATCATTAAAAATTGTTGAAAATAGGAGGTGCTTGGGACCGTCAACCGTCATAGCTTTAGACGCTTGATATACCCCGCACATATTGGACATTACGATAAAATTATTAGCAGTAGCCTTTTTAATTGCTTTAACCGCTTTTTTTGTGGCTTCTGAATTTGCCATTGTAAAAGTGAGAAGTTCTCGTATTAATCAATTAATAGAAGATGGACATAAAAATGCTGTCGCCGCTAAGAGAGTTACATCACATTTAGATGAATATTTATCGGCCTGTCAGTTAGGGATTACGGTTACAGCGTTAGGACTTGGTTGGCTTGGGGAACCGACTGTAGAAGCTTTGCTTCACCCAGTTTTTAACAAATGGGGAATTGATGCTTCTGTTAGTCATATCCTTTCTTTTGTCATTGCGTTTGCATCAGTTACTTTTTTACACGTAGTTGTTGGGGAATTAGCACCGAAAACGGTGGCAATTCAAAAGGCAGAAATGATTACGCTAATGTTTTCTAAGCCATTAATCTGGTTTTACCGCATAATGTATCCATTTATTTGGGTGCTAAATGGTTCTGCTCGTTTGTTAACGAGTGCTTTTGGGATGAAACCAGTATCAGAAGGGGAAGAGGCCCATTCGGAAGAAGAGTTGCGCATTATTTTATCGGAAAGCTATAAAAGCGGTGAAATTAATCAATCAGAATATAAGTACGTGAATCAAATCTTCGAATTCGATGAACGAATCGCTAATGAAATTATGGTTCCTCGTACGGAGATGGTCGTAATTGAAAAAGGCATGCGATTACTGGATGTAGTTGAGTTAATTCAAGAAGAACAATTTACTCGTTATCCGGTAACTGATGGGGATAAAGATAACGTTATTGGAATGGTCAATATTAAACGTTTGTATACGGCTACTATTACAGAGGAGAATGTTACTGAGTTAACAGTCGATTCTTTTATTACGCCAATCATTCGAGTACTCGAAACCATTCCGATTCACGATTTATTGCTTAAAATGCAAAAAGAACGAATTCATATGGCGATTTTATCTGATGAATATGGTGGAACAGCGGGTCTTGTAACCGTCGAAGATATTTTAGAAGAAATTGTAGGCGATATTCGCGATGAGTTTGACCAAGACGAACGCCCACTTATTCAGAAGATTAACGACAATCATTATATCTTTGATGCGAAAACTCTAATTGAAGATGTGAATGATACGTTAGCTATCGAACTCATAGAGGATGATGTTGATACGCTGGGCGGTTGGATCTTAACAGGAAAATACGAAGTGGCTGTCGGGGATAAACGAGAGGCTGATGGTTATGAGTTTATTGTTAAAGAAATGGATGGCCATCACGTGTTATATGTGGAAGTCAAGAAAGTACCAACTATACCGATTATACAGAAAACCGAGAGCGAATAGCTCCCGGTTTTTTCCTGTTTCTTAATTTTAAGAAGCGACAATAGCATTCTTTGTATGAGTTTGAATGAAGTTTACAGCACGCTCGACAATCTTATCTTTATCATAATCTAATGAAGCAACATGATAAGAATTCGGTAAGATAACCTTTTCTTTGTGTGATGCTGATACAGAGTTATAAATATCATCAGTACATTGTGCAGGTACAACGTGATCTTCTGGAGATACAAAGAGCATGCTTGGGCATTTGACTTTTGGGAGCTCCTGTTTGACTACTTTCATGATATTAAGTAATTGAAAGACTGCTTTTAATGGGACTTGTTCATAAGTGATTTCTGTTGCTTCCGGGTCCTTAATATCTGGTTTTCCTTCCGCGATAAATCGAGGCTGTACTTGATTAGCTAATACCTCGTATTCAGGAACAGAAAGAGCAGCATTAATGGTGAGCACCCCATCAAACGTCTCTTTAGTAGCTAAATGCAGGGCAAGCGCGCCGCCCATAGATTGGCCAATGACAAAGATAGAATGACAAGTTTGTTTTAATAGAAGATAGGCTTCGTGCAAGTCGTCTATCCAATCTAAGTATGTAGCTTCCTCCATTTCATTTACATGTGTTCCGTGTCCTGTTAATCTTGGAGCATATACTGTATATCCACGAGCAGCAAACTCCTCACCTAAATACCGCACACTTTGTGGAGTTCCATTAAAACCATGACATATTAGAATACCTGTTGAGTTGCCCGGTAGAAAAAATGACTCTGCTCCTGAACGTACGTGTAATTTTGTCATTAGTAAAGCCTCCTTTTATAAAAAATTATGTCTATATTTTTCAGAAAAATCCAAAGTTAATTAATCATATTAGTTTACTTTGTATAAAATTATCATAAATCATATATGAATGTCAACTTAATTTTCTAATAGGTTTAATAATGGTTTTTTATGTTGAGGGGGAGAGTGGAGGTTAAATGAAAAAAGAATGATGATGAGTAAAGGGTTGGATTACTTTAGATGTTAGGGAGGATTATTCAAAAGGTTTTAAGGGAGAGGCAATGTGATTATAGAAAGTAAAAAGTTTTTTGAATAGAGGAAGCTGTAAATGGGTTGTTATCTTCATATAAAGGTAAGTTGTATGTAAGAGATCTTAAGGGAAACGGAAAGGAGGTGTAAAGATAGTTAGAAATCTGTTCTTTCATTACTTAGTTGTGTTAAGTTGAATTTATAGAAGTGGAGTGCTAATAAGGAGGAATCTTTTTAGGTACATCCTATAAATGCTATTAAATTTAAAAGTAGGTTGACTTATATGTTTTTAAGCTTTAATATAGATAAAGCAACAAGGAAACAAAACATAGAAAAAACAATTAAAAAAAGAAATTGACTTTTGATTTTCAAAATGTTAAGATAAATTAGTCGCTGAAAAAAACAGCGATTAAAAATTAGTTTAAAACTTCGTAGAAGTTGACAACTATTCAATCTTATGTTAAAATGAAAAAAGTTGAAAGATTGCTCTTTGAAAACT
>NZ_JBALMU010000030.1:0-17628 GCF_036962285.1 Bacillus sp. JJ634 | reverse complement strand
GTTAAAAATGTTTTTTAGGAAGGGTAAAGAAAAATGCTTTATATATGGGATATTGAGAAGATAATTAAAAATATATTACAAGAGCTCAAACTAAATATAAATGTTGAATTCAACAATAAACTCACTGCACCGATGAGTTATAACGTTTCGACAAATACGATAAAGTTTAACTACATACAAATTAACGGATATAACGCTAAAATTAACTTTAAAATTAAAGAAACAGATGAAAACTTTGTGAAAATTATTCTTTATCATCAGCTCGGTTATTATTTAGAATTTAAGAAAAATACACGAGTTTTAAAGACTCTCATTTATGGTAAAGAAGAAGAAAAGGAACAGCTTTTAGCAGAAATCGAAGAGAATTCTTGGGAATGTGGAAGAACACTGGTACCCGAATATCTATTAAAAGCATATAATCAAGTACGTGAATTGGATAAACTTTGGGACACATAGGTTTTCAAAATCATACAACTCTCGATTCGATTGAATAATAGAAGCTACAGGTGTGATGGCTTTGGGGAAACGTAAAGGTTAATCTATAATCCCATGATATCCATCCATCGTAAATAAAGCATTTTGAATGCATTTCCCTTAGTTTCTGATGTCATCTTCTATAAATAATTCAATGCTCACTAAATCCTTTCCGGAAGAAGTATTTCTTAAAGAATATAAAAAAGAATATGAAAGAATCTCTATATTAATGTGAATTTATAATACAAAACTAGCTAGAAAGGTAGTAAATAGATGGTGGAATATATTGATTCTTTTCCTTCTGATGTGGATGAAAAGGATTTACTTAAAAAGGTACAGCCTAAAATTAAGCAACAAGAACAATTATTTTATAAAGAAATAGAAACCAAGGAAAATAAGATTACAGAGTTGAAAGAGGAAAACAAGAAATTCCTAAAGTTATTAGCAAATGAAGTGATAGAAAAAGTTGATTACGATGAAGCGGTTAATGAAAATAGAAAAGTAATTAAAGAGTTACAATCAGAAATACTTCAAAAGAAAGATATGCTGAAGCAGTACGCAAAAAATACAGAGATGCTTCAAAAAGTCCAACATGAGTTAAAAAAGCTCATAGATATAAAAGATATAACACCAGAGTTACTTCATAAACTTATTTACAAAATAGAGGTAAAAGAAAACAAGGATCTTATTATCCATTACTGTTTCTCTAACCCTTTTTCTGTAAATTGAAGTAGTGACCAGTACTCGACACACGTTGAGTGTATCTCGCAACTCATTTAAACCCTTGTGGGGTGTTGCCTTTTAACGTTTCCTGCAACGTAGAACACTTCTATTTGACTGACCCCAGTAAACGGAAGCGTTACAACTCAGGGGCTAAGGTACCGTTTTTTCGTTATTGATAAAGTAGGAATTGACAGTTTAGATACTTTACCCGTAAAGTTGCTTATGATGCAAATTAAAACGGAGGAGAACAGATGCAATTCATTAATAATCTACTTTTGGATATGGAACTAGATCCTAAATTAGTAGAATACCTTTCGATTATAATCAAGACTCTGCTTATAGGACTTATCTGTATCGTAGCAAATTTTATTTCAAAAAAAATAGTGATCAGGATCATTACTCGTATCGTTACAAACTCCAAAATCAAGTGGGGTCCAATCATTTTGGAAAGACAAATTTTCCGAAAGTTATCCCATATTGTTCCTGCAATCATTATTTATTCGTTTTCTTCAACCTTTCCAACCTATCAATCAACCATCGAGAAATTGGCCATTGCCTATACGATTATTGTAGGGTTAGTGTTTATACGAAGCTTACTAAATGTATGTAATGATATTTATCAAACCTTTGAAATATCCAAGGTTAAGCCTATTAAAGGATATATTCAGGTGGTTAACATTATTATCATGACTCTCGGGTTCATCTTAGTTATCTCGAACCTAATGGGGAAGAGTCCTCTTATTCTATTAAGTGGTATTGGTGCTCTCTCGGCTGTTTTGATGTTAGTATTTAAAGATTCGTTATTAGGACTAGTGGCAGGAATTCAGTTGACGTCCAATGATATGGTTCGGGTTGGTGACTGGATTGAAATGCCAAAGTATGGAGCAGATGGTGACGTTATTGATATTTCTTTAAATACCGTACAGGTTCAAAATGGAGACAAAACGATTACGATGATACCAAGTTATGCCCTTATTTCCGATTCATTTAGAAACTGGAGAGGAATGCAAGGTTCAGGCGGCCGACGAATCAAGCGCTCTTTGTACATAGATACCAGTAGTATCACGTTTTGCACCGAGGAAATGATTGAAAAATTTATAAAAGTTCATTACCTTTCGGACTACATTATTCAAAAGGAAAGGGAAATCACTGAGTACAACACCAAAAATGAAATAGATAGGAACAATCCTGTGAATGGTAGGGCCCTTACCAATATCGGTGTTTTTAGGGCATATATCAGTAATTACCTCAAAAATCACGATGGAATCAATCAGGATATGCCCTTAATAGTTAGACAGTTAGCACATAGTGAATACGGGTTGCCTCTAGAAATTTATGTATTTACAAATTCCGTACAGTGGGCAGTGTATGAATCTGTGCAATCTGATATCTTCGACCATCTATTTGCTGTGGCGCCAGAGTTTGGACTTAGAGTATTCCAGAATCCATCTGGGGCTGATGTAAGAAACATGGTAGAAGAATCGAGCAACAAAGCCTCAATTGGCGAAAGAAGCTATTGAAATAATCAATCACCGAAACAAAACCGGCTGTTTTAAATAACACAGTCGGTTTTTTCTAATTCAAGGGACTACTTTGGTAACCCTCTATACCTATCTTTTGTCGAATTTTGTATGTATTTCTCAACCTCAGGCATTTCCGCTTCTCTGGCTATTCTTATGGATAATTCAATATCATAATAAAATATACCAATTCATTATAACAGCATTAATTATAGCTCACAAAAGACTCACCAACATCCCATGTGTTGCCACATACAATCTGGACATGTAGAGTGCTGTTCACTACTTGTAAGGAAAGATTAATAAGAAATGTAACAGTGAGGTAAAGAGCCTTTTCATTTAGAAAGGCTCTTTAGTGTTATGAAGGTATATAAGTGTAGCAGTAACTGAATATATACTTGGCTATCTGTGCTAAGCATTTGGAATACAAGGAGTGACCTCTAAGCTGCCAGAGATAGACGTGGTTTCGGATTATAACAGATTGAGCTTGAGAATATTGATATAACGGGCTTGATTTTTTAGTATGTTGGATTTAGTAGGGAGTGGTTGGGGACAGTTTGTTTATTTGTGTCCCCAGGCTGTCCCCAATTCTAAAGTGCCATGTTGAAAGAGTAATACCTATTAACCTAATAAATGTTGACACGTTGAAGGAAAACATTAAGCAGAGGGGCTAAAAAACAGCTTCTTTAAATATAGTTAAACTTGCTCAATTTTATTTTTCATTGAGCAAGTTTTTTTGAATTATAGGCATTGAACTGTTGGTAAGCTTATCGTAAAATATAAATGGGATCATTTGTTCGTATAGAAGGAGGTGGAAATAGTGAGTTTGGTATTTAATCGTAAGATTGAAATGTTTTTTAAAAAAGAAGATGAACATTCATTGGACGGCCAAAGCAAAATCTGCAATTGGTTGTATAATCAACTCGTACAAGCTGCGAGAGACGATTATGAAAAAGGGTCCCCTTTAGAGCTATTAAAAGGTAGAAGTTTACGTGATTATGCAACTAATATGAAAGAAAGTCATCCGTTCCTTCGGACGGTTCATTCGTCTCCGTTAAAGAATACGGCTTTACGTTTAAAAGACGCATATGACCGTTTTTTTACGAAACAAAATGCTTATCCTAAGTTTCGAAGTTGGAAAGAAAAATGGTTCTCTCTTTATTTTGACGAACCAAACAAAGGATTTAAGTTACTAGATTCAAAGACGATTCAAATTTCATTTGGCAAAAATGATAAAGGTCAACAAATCAGAATATCCGGTTCTTTAAAAGAATCCTTTTCTCTTAGAGAATGCGAAGAGATTAAAACTTTTCGCGTATGCAAGCAGCAAGGAAATCGATTCTACGGCATTTTCACGATTGAACGATATGCAAATGGAGAAAAAGCGTTCATTCTAGCTAAAAAACAAGAAGAGAAAGAATGCAAACAACAAGAAAAAGAAGAACGCGAGCGTTTAAAAGCGTTGGGATTAGAAATTCCTAAGCCTAAAAAGCAGAAAAAGAAAAAAGCTAAAACAGAATATCCTGCGTTCCCGGAGGGAACAAGATGGGTAAGCTTAGATCCCAATCATAAAAACTTCTTTGTAGCTGTAGATTATCAAGGTATTTCTTACGAAATGAACAAATTATATCAAACAAAGTATTGGGATAGAAAAATCGATGAAATCAAAAGCAAAAGAGATGTATGTAATCGAAAATCGAGGAAAGGCATAACGACATACGGAAATTCATATTGGGAGCCAAGCATACGATGGAATCGCTATAATCGAGCTTTGAATAAAGCCTATCATACACGACGAGAACAGATTAAAGTCGCGTTATATAGTATGTCTCATTGGTTGCTTGATCAATATAATGTGGTTCTCATTGGCGATTATACGCCAACCAATGATACAGCCTCTTTAGATAATATGAAACGAAGTATGTTGAATCAAGACCACATTGGCGAGCTTCGTAAAATCTTAAAATGGGTCGCTGCTAAACGTGGGAAACAATGTGTAATCGTGGATGAAAAAAACACAACCAAAGAATGTTGTGTTTGCGGTCATAAAGAAAAGAAAGAACCGGAGGTTCGTTCTTTTACTTGTGTAATTTGCGAACATACTATCGTTCGCGATGTAAATAGCGCCATTAATATCGCTAAAAAAACATCTATATTGTCTGGCTCAGACTGGGTGGCAGAGTGGATTCTCGATACAACCACCTATGCGGTAAGGTATGATTTGTTTACAACAAGTCACAAGAAACCGATTGTACGCATTAGAAATAATGGTACAAAGAAATTAAATCCTGCGGCTTGACCAAAGGAGCAAAACGTTTATCGGAAATCTACTTATGAGTAATTTATAAGGAAGATTAGGTAAGTTTTGTAGAGCGGATGGATAGGCATGGTGTTTTGGATTAATCGAACTGAACCGTATCATAAGTAATTGAGGTTTAAAAAAGACCACCTAAAACGTTGAAATAACAGCGTTTTGGGTGGTTTTATTGTTTGTTTCAAAGGTTTTTTCCAAATTTTTAACGAATTGTTTAAAGGATACTATTGGGGAATACATAATGACTGGGTCTGAATTAAAAGCAAGCCAACGTTGAGAACTTATAAGAGCTTTAGTTTTTTCTGGGTGATAACAATAATTAGATTTTATGGCTATGCCGAGGTGAAAAATCGAATGCAAAGGAATACGACTAAAGTATTTAGGTTTAGTTTATTAATTACTTTGTTCATTGTTTTACTAGGTGTATTTTTTCCTACATGGACACCACGTATTGAAGGAGAGCAAAGCATAAGTACGATGGAACAGATTAAAATTAATGGGACAGAACATGAAATAATGATTCGCGGAGTAGATTCCAACAATCCAATTCTTATCTTTGTTCATGGTGGCCCAGCGTGCTCCGAAATTCCATTCGTAAGAAAATACCAAGAAGACCTTGAAAATCAATTTACGATTGTACATTATGATCAGCGTGGAAGTGGAAAATCTTATCATTTTTTTGAAGACTACTCAAATTTAAACACGGACTTGCTAGTTGAAGATTTGCTGGCATTAACTGATTACATTACGGAGAGGCTTAACCAAGAAAAGGTTTTATTAATTGGGCATTCATTTGGTACTTATATTGGAATGAAAGCTGTCGCTAAAGCACCCGAGAAATATTATGCGTATATAGGAATTGGGCAAGTAGCTGATGTGATTCAAAGTGAGTTGGACAGTTTGGAATTTACAATGGAACAAGCAAAACTAGCAGGAAATTGGGATGATGTAGAGAGATTAATGCAACTTCAACCATTGATTGAACAAGGGGAAGAGTGGACACCAAGAAATCTCGTACGTAAATATGGTGGTGCGGCAAGACGTATTAATGATAATACAGATTATCTAAAAGGCTTTCTTTTTAACTCTGAATATAATGGGCTTGATATAGTTCGTTATTTAAGAGGGATTAATGTTACACAAGAAGCATTACTGAACGAGGGATCAAAGCATAATATTTCGGAGATTGTTGATCAAGTGGATTTGCGAGTTTATTTTATAATGGGGAAATTCGATTATATGACGTCTGTTAATGCTGCAAAAAATTATTATGATAGCATGAAAGCACCTATGAAAGAGTTTATTGTTTTTGAAGAGTCAGCTCATTATCCACAGTTTGAAGAGAAAGAGAAGTTTGCTGAATGGTTAAATAAAACCTTCGATGAGCTTGAGAATGGAGGTTTTGAATTTTGATACCGACTTTCAAGAAATATAAAATATTAGATTGGTGATATCGTAATTTTAGTGGTATTTAAGAAAGCTAAATTTAAACTTTGCAAACCTCACTTATATTCATCACGGTGAACCGTCCCATAAATAGGTGCGGTTTTTTGAGGGGAATTTTTATGTCTCTTTAAAGAATTAACACTTCAAGGAAAAGGGAAAACAGGATGCAATATTCTGTTTAAAACAGTATATTGCATCTCGTGTGTACATCATCAATTAAATCCAAATTCTTTTGCTAAAATAATCGCATGTGTCCAATGTTTCACAATAAACAAACTTATACTCCTATGGCTTAAACTAATAGGGTTTTATACTTGCGCTATTACGCATTGAAGTTGGTTATTTTTGAATATTAATAGTGTCAAGTTTTGCTAGCCTTAATATAGCAAAGCCAAAAACTGACCATATAAGTCCGATAGAAACGAACAGTATGACTAAGATTGGAGTCGAAATTTCTTCTGGCAAAACTAAAACATCTGAAAGTATACCAAGGGCAACCAATAGAAAGTTATCTAAAAATAAAGTGATAGCTGTCGAGGACAAAAACAAAGTTGAACTTCTTACTTTTTTTAATTGTATGAATAGATAAATGGAACCAATCATCATACACATTGTCCCCGTGAGCATAAAAATAAGCCCGAATGGTAAGTCAGACCCATAAAGGTAAATTTCCGAAAAGCTAAATAATCCGCTTAAAACGGCGGATGAAATTAATATCATAATTGAATTCCTAACTTCTTTTTTATATAGCGAGTAGACCACTATTAGTCCGCCTATACAAAGAAGTGGAAAGATAAAGGAAATATAATCGGTTGGATCTTGTGGTTCATACCCTTCGCCCCATCTTTTTCCATTAAATAAGGCATCATAGATAGGCTTGACAGCCCAAAAGAATCCGCCAATAATACATAACCAACTTAATAGTTTCTTCAAAGATATACCCCCCAGCGTTTAAATATAAATCTATGAATAAATTCCTAAATAAATAACTACATTTTCTGTATCCAATAGGAAAGGATTAAACAAATAGTCTTTTTAACAAACACAGAATCTAATGATTTCACTACATGTTGAGGTTGATTTTGGGTAATGGGGTTGAATTATTGTCCTAGCCTCTTATGAAATTAGGATAGTTTCTTTGTGACTTACATGATGAAAATGCTCTGAGGCCTAATTAATCGACGTTTGTCAGATTCTAAGGTGGTAAGTATCTCTTGCACATTATCCCCCCTCCACTAAACTCCCTTTTATAATGACTGAAAGCAATTGATCGAATATATCAATCAAGTTGTGCAGAGGAAAACTTACCATGAGCAATCAAGTCCTCCAAGACCTGTTTTGTTGAATTTTTCTCTTTCCTTTGTTCATCATACTTCATTAATATGTAGTTGAGAACAGACGAACACCTACATTATAAAAAGGCTTTAAGCCTAGTTTTCAATTTTTTAGTGAGATAAATGAAAAGTAAAACAATTGCTGTAACTGGTGCGGTGAAGCGTACCATAAGTAATATAATGGGGCTTTTATGCATATAAGGAAAAAACACTATCCAGATTCTTTAATTAAAATTTAAAGTATAAACAATCAATGATCTCTTAATAGTCCATACAACAAATCCTTACTCCACTTGGCTTTTATTGTGAGAATTAAGAAAAATGATAGGTAGAAGGTGACAAACATGGAAGCAATCGTCCTAGCTGCTGGATATTCCAGCCGAGCGAATGCATTTAAAATGACTTTGCCGATGGGGCAAATGAGCGTGTTGGAGCAAACAATCTCTAAATTTGAAGGATTATGCAGCAGGGCCATCGTCGTAGCTGGGTTTCAAGCGGAAATCATCCAAGAGGAAATTGCCAAAATCATCAGTAAAAATGCCTATTCATTTCAGATCAAGTTTGTTTATAATGAAAACTTTAATCAGGGAATGTTTCATTCCATTCAAAAGGGCTGCAACGAAGTAAATGCCCCAACCTTCTTTATAACACCCGGAGATTGTCCGCTTGTTAAAAAAGAGACTGTTCAGCTACTAGCAAAACACAAAGGAAACGTGGTTATTCCCAGCTTTGACTATAAAGGCGGCCATCCCATCAAATTATCAAGCGAAGTGAAACAGAAAATTCTCGAAACCAATCCAGAAAGTAATTTGCGTGTGGTCCTGGGCGGTTACGAAAAGCAATACATGAATGTAGATGATGCGGGAGTATTAATGGATATTGATACGCCGGAGGATTACCGAAAAGCCATTGATTATGACAAAGCTTTAAATTTCTCGAAGTAAAAATATAATTAAAAACTACGAAAATCTTGAATAGAAATGAATCATAAAAAATCATTCTCATTGATAAAATCGTAGGAAGAGGTTTCTATTCAGAATATGTCCCTTAAAAAAATGAGTCGAAGGGTGTTGTTGCAATGAATCTCAAAGACATAAGCACCTCAGTGCCCAAAAAGGACCATAAAGGTAAAGTATCGGGCCAGTTGCCCTATATTAGTGACGTGAAAGTGGAAAATATGGTTTATGGTGTTTTGTATCGGTCGCCAATTGCTTATGGAAAAATCATATCCATTCAATTACCTAACCTTCCGGAAGGGTATGAAGCTGTTGGAGCAGAGCATATCCCCGGACCGAATTATGTCAAAATTATCAAAGAAGATCAGCCCATTTTTGCCAATGAGTGGGTCAATTATATTGGTGAGCCGATTCTCATGCTCACTGGCAAAGACCTGGATATCCTGTACAGTTTGTTAAATGAAGTGAAGGTTGAATTTGAAGAACATCAGGCTATCTATACATTGGACGAAGCAATCAAGGAAAAATCAGTATCCTTAGTTTTGGCAAGCTATGAATTTGGGGAAAGCTTAGAGAACATTTCAGCTATCGAGCAGGGAGCCCATCAAATCATCGAAGAAGAATATGATACGGGTTATCAGGAGCATGTCTACCTTGAGCCGCAAGGAATGCTCGCCGTTTATAAGGATGATGAAATTGTCGTCCAGGGATCGATGCAATGTCTTTATTATATAAAAAATGCATTGCTAAGCGCATTAGCCTGTGGTGACGATGAAGTCAGAGTTGTTCAAAGTCCTACCGGTGGAGGTTTTGGCGGCAAAGAAGATTATCCTTCGATGATGGCTTGTCACGTAGCCGTTGCCGCAAGAGCAGTCAAAAAATCGGTAATGCTCGTGTTCGACCGTTCTGAGGATATGCTGGTTACGACGAAAAGACATCCGGCCAAACTCATATATCGAACGGCCCTTGATAAGGAAGGAAATATTGTGAGCATGTGTGTTGACATCTTTCTCGATGGAGGGGCGAATGTGGGATTGAGCTCTGTCGTGCTGCAGCGCGCATTAATAAACAGTGCCGGTGTTTATAAAATTCCGCATTTTCATGCAAAAGGCTATGTCTTAAAAACCAATACCGTTCCGAACGGCGCCTTCAGAGGCTTTGGTGCTCCACAAAGCTTTGCCGGAATCGAAAGTCATATTGGACATCTTAGTAAACTGGCAAAAATCGACCCGCTTGAATATAAACGAAAATACCTCGTCAAACAAGGAGACCTCACCATCACCAAAGGTAAATTCCGCGACCCGATATTAGTGGAAGAAATGATTGAGGACGTACTCAACGTGTCAGAATACAAAAAGAAAAAAGAAGACTTTCAACGCTTAAATCAACAAAATCAGCGCTATAAAAAAGGCATAGGAACTTCGCTGTTCCTCCACGGCTGTGGATTTACAGGCAGCGGCGAAAGAGACCATATTAAAGCAACGGTGAAGCTGGTTAAATCAAAGGACGGCAAGGTTATGCTAAAAATCTCAAACTCTGATATGGGACAAGGTATTTTGACGACGTTGTGTAAAATTGTCGCCAAAGAACTTGACCTCCCGTTCGAAGATATTTTGTACCCTTATCCCGACACAAAAGAGGTTCCCGACTCGGGTCCGACAGTAGCTTCCAGGACGACGATGATTGTCGGAAAATTGCTTGAACGGGCCGCAAAAAAACTTAAGGATCAGTGGCAAACAGGGGTGGAACAGGAAGTAGTTGAGCACTATGTTCACCGTGAAATGATTCCTTGGGACGAGAAAACCTTCACTGGAGATGCCTACCCGGCTTATTCATGGGGCGTTAATATCGTTGAAGTAGAAGTTGATACGTTAACAGGAAATATAAAGTTAGAAAAAGTATACGGCAATTATGAAGTTGGGAAGGTCATCGATGAACGGATTATGAAAGGCCAAATTGACGGTGGTTTGGCTCAAGGGCTAGCATACGGTTATTTAGAAAAGATGACGTCAAAGCAAGGTAGAATCCAACAAAAAAGCATATCGGATTATGGACCGCCGACTTCATTGGATGTTGTTTCAATCGAAAGCAAGGTCTTTGATAACCCCTATGCTGACGGTCCATACGGGGCGAAGGGCGCAGGTGAATTGACTTTAATCGGAGGCGCTCCAGCAGTCCAAGCTGCGATCGAGGATGCCCTGCAAACTTCTTTTCAGCAAATTCCGATTACACCGGAAGTCATTATTGAAAGTCTTTGGATGAAAGAAGGTGAAGAGGGTTGATTAAATTCACACTAAATGGAAGAACGGTAGAAACTGACGCCCCTGCTACAGCAAGATTACTAGATTTATTAAGAGATGAGTTTGAGTTAATCGGAACAAAGGAAGGCTGTGGTGAAGGGGAGTGCGGAGCCTGCAGTGTTTTTGTGAATAACCTCCTGCAAAACAGCTGCCTTATTCCAATTGGCTCGATTGCTGGTGCCGATATTCAAACGATCGAAGGCATCATTGAAACGGAACAATTTAAAATTTTAGATGAGAGCTATTCCATCGCCGGGGGAGTGCAATGCGGCTATTGCATTCCGGGGATGATTATGGCAAGTGCAGCTTTGTTATCTAAAAATCCTCATCCTTCAGAGGCTGAAATTCGTGAAGGCATCTCCGGAAATCTGTGCCGATGTACGGGCTACAATATGATTGTTGAGGCGATTAACCTAGCAGCTAAAAAAGGTGATGGCTTATGGTAGAGAAAATAACAGCGTATCGCTTCGAGCGTTTAGACGAAACGTTGAGCCAATTGAATAGAGAAGATTGTGCAATCATAGCCGGAGGCACCGATGTTATGGTTCTTCACAAAAGTAGAAGGGGAGTACCTCCGAAAATCCCTAAACCGATTGTTTTTATTAATCATCTTTCCGAATTAAAGCAGGTGTATCAACATCACAAGGATCTCCACATCGGGGCCTGCTGTACCTATAGTGAATTACTTGAACATCCGTTGATTCCTTTTGCTTTAAAGAATGCAATTAAAACAATTGCTGCCCCGGCAATTAGAAACAGGGGAACATTAGGCGGTAATATTTGCAACGCCTCTCCAGCCGGTGACATGCTTCCTTTATTATATGTATACAATGCAAAGCTTCTGTTGCGCTCCGTAAATGGTGATCGCATGGTTGCGATTAGCGATTTTATTCAAGGTCCACGACGGGTTCAACGCTTTCACAATGAAATAGTAACGGAGATTATTCTGCCGTCCGTATTAGAAGATTCACATGTCGTTTTCGAGAAAGTCGGCAACCGTAACGCAGATGCCATTGCCAAAGTATCGTTTGCGGGTTTTGTCCGGATAAGCAAAGATCGAATCGATGACATTCGATTTGCCTTCGGGGCGGTCGGACCTACGATGGTTCGTTCCATTGATATTGAGACGAAGCTGGTTGGAAAAACGATACCATTAGCCGATGCAGACATCGCTGCAATTGTGGCAGCCTTCGATAAGATCATTAGACCAATCGACGATCAACGCTCCACTGCGGCTTACAGAAAAACCGTTGCGTTACATCTTTTACGTTATTTTCTTAGCATGAAGCAATATCAACCGAATTAATGTTTAAAAATAGGGGGGAGCTTTTCATGCTGCTGATGGAAAAAGTGGCCATGCTGACGCGTCAAAACGAAACCTTTGCTTTAGCCATGATTATCGAATCAAAGGGCTCGACTCCCAGGCATGTTGGAAAAATGATTGTCTACCGGGATGGTACCATTGAAGGAACTGTCGGAGGGGGCTTGGCTGAACACTATGTGATCGAAGATAGTGTAAAGGCGATCCAAGATGGCCAATCGAAAATCGTTGAATATAAATTGAATAAACATGCAAAAGACGGAATTCAGATGAATTGTGGCGGCACGTTACGGGTCTTTATTGAAGTCTATACAAGCAGGCCTGAACTCGTTCTGGCTGGAGCCGGTCATTTAGGCTATGCGTTGGCAAAGCTCGCTGATTTCCTCGAATATCCTTATTGCATTGTCGATGATCGCGTTGGTTATTGTACGAAGGAACGCTTTCCTAATGCGACAAACCTTTTTGTGAACGAGGATATTGGAAAGGCTTTGCTCGCAGCCAATCTAAATGAAAAGTCATATGTGGTAATTGTTACAAAAGATTGTGATGATATTGTATTAAAAACGGCACTGCAATTTCCGATTGCATATGTTGGGATGGTCGCCAGTAAACGCAAGGTCATAAGCATATTTGAAAAGTTAAAAAGTGAAGGGGTCACGCAAGAACAGTTGGAGCAGGTCCATTCTCCAATCGGATTGGAAATTGGCTCGGAAACATCAGAAGAAATTGCCATCAGTATTATCGGACAAATCATCAAAGTAAGCAAGGAAAAAAAGCCTGTAAAAGTGAAACAATTAAATAGATAAGTAGAAAGGTATAACACCTGAGGCTGATAAAGCTAAAATCAAAATGTCTAATAGACAATGGGGTCAGTCTCCGCTGTGTTTTGGCTTTGTCGCTTCCTTTGAGCAATCGAATGAACTTGTAGTAGATGTGATGCAAAAAGTAGTGAATAAAAGTTATACATCTCAACTACTCAATTACAATGATCCAACGGGTATTCCACATCAAAAAGCAGCGGGTTTAAACTGGATGAAGTCATTTGGTATTCATGCAAACCAAGAGAATACGGCAATTGTGTCTGGTGCTCAAAATGCTCTGTACCAATTGCTGGAGATGCGTGTGGGATGCTAGCAGAGGAACTTGAAAAGCATTACAAACAGCCAATGTTTAGCTTATTACCGGAGCAAACTGTGTATATTTGTGGTACCTCTAAGTCGATTTGCTCTGGTTTACGTGTAGCCTATATGGTGTATGGTGATGCCTTCCGCAATCGGATTTTACAGTCTATATTTACAATAAATATTAAAACTTCTTCGTTAGATGCAGCAGTGATTACCGAATTGATTCTCTCTGGAATAACTTATAAGATTGCTAACCAAAAGCAACAGCTGGCACAAATGGCGAATGACATTTATTCGAACTATTTTCCAGGAAAAAATGCGGGCGAACATTCACTTAGTTTTTATCGCTGGCTACCGATTGTGAAGCATTTAACTGCTTCACAAATCGAAGCAGATTTAAAAAGTTATGGAGTACGTGTTTTCCATTTAGATCGCTTTATGAGTGGATTCACGACTAAGAATCATTATTTACGTATAGCGCTTTCCTCAACAAATTCGTTAGATGAGTTACAAATAGGGTTAGACATACTCAAACAGTATCTCGGCCAGTTTAAGAAGTACAACAGTTCAATTTTAAAAATCTTGTAAAATCGTGTACAGTTTATAGTAGACCTCAATATCCTGAATTAATAATGCAGGGTTTTGAGGTCTATTTTTAATTGTAAAGAATTAATGTCCAACATAATTTTCGTTAAATTATTTTCTTCTTGAACAAACCTGTAAATGAAGGATTCTATTCGTCCGCTACATGGATATTGCTTTTGTTCAGAGAACTTTTGAGAGATTTTGGTCCCTTATTCCTCTCCTAGAAAAGCAAGTGTCTTTTCCTGAAGTTCTCCATAGTATATAACATCCTTTATACATCGTTTGAGAAAGGGGTTATATGTTGGAAAAGACAAAGCTTACCGGGAGAATTGTTACACCTGATGATTCTGAATATGAGCAGGCAAGAACAAATAATAACTTAAGCGTCCCAAAATTCCCAAGGTTAATTGTATTTTGTCAGAATGTTAAGGATGTATTAAATGCATTGAAGTGGGTGAGGGAAAACCGTATACCATTTCGAGTGAGAAGCGGCCGGCATAGCTATGAAAATTTTTCATTAGTAAATGGTGGTCTTGTAATTGATATCAGCGAAATGTGTAACATCACTGTCAATCGTGAAGAAATGACAGCAAAAATAGAAGCTGGAGCTAATTTAGGGCGAGTATATAATGAATTATGGAAATACGGCACGACTATCCCTGCAGGAACGGAAAGCAGTGTAGGTCTTGTCGGTCTTACGCTTGGCGGCGGAATTGGAATGTTAACACGATTGTTTGGACTTACTTGTGACAATCTGCTTGAAATTGAAATGGTAAGAGCGAGTGGACATGTAGATGCTAAATTGATTAAAGCAAATAAAAACCATAATAGTGATCTATTTTGGGCTTGTCGAGGAGGAGGTGGCGGAAACTTCGGTATTGTCACGTCTCTTACATTCCGGGTGCATTCTATTTCTAAGGTGTCAGTGTTCTCTATTACATGGGGGTGGGAAGATTTTGAAGCTGCATTTGATGCATGGCAAAATTGGGCGCCTAACACGGATGTACGTCTAACTTCAGAAATTGAATTAAAATCAAAGGAAGCCAACCAAATTATCGCTCAAGGTGAATTTGTCGGTACGTCATCCAAGTTAAAACAGCTTCTTCAGCCTTTAATCAATACAGGTTCACCAACAAATGTTGTGGTAAAGGAAGTCCCATATATTGAAGCTGT
The DNA here is from genome assembly GCF_036962285.1 of Bacillus sp. JJ634. Lineage (NCBI taxonomy): Bacteria > Bacillati > Bacillota > Bacilli > Caryophanales > Bacillaceae > Bacillus > Bacillus sp. JJ634. The sequence goes on along the minus strand of NZ_JBALMU010000030.1, from coordinate 2,358 downwards.
GCAATTCTTTGACGATCCGAGTGGAAACCGACCAGACTACCGTAAGAGGTCAGGATCTTTTCTGAATAAGCCTTTTTCAAAGAAAGCGATTTTGACAATGAAACAATTTTTAGCAAATGCTCCAAATGAACATTCTGGCATTTGGCACCAATCCCTTGGAGGAGAAGCAGGACGGATCGCCCCCAATAAGACTGCTTTTTATTACCGGGATGCCATTATCGCCCAAGAGTACCTTGCTACATGGAACAATCCTGCAGAAGAACGGCAAAACATCCGCTGGATAGAAGCGTTAAGGAGCGCTTTATCTTCATATACAACGGGTGACTATGTGAATTGGCCGGATCGACTTATCAGAGATTGGCCAAGAGCGTACTATGGGGAGAATTTTAGCCGGCTTCGAGAAGTGAAAACGGCATATGATCCATTCAATCTGTTTAAATTCCCTCAAAGTATTCCTCCTTTTAAAAGGTGGTTTTAAAGACCTTATAGTTGATTGATAAAAATCTAAGCAGCGCTTCAACGGTTCTTTCTTCAAATGTCACATCACATGTGGAGTGTGTGACTGAGCGTGTTTTAAAGTAAAAATGGCAGCAGGCCCGATAAAATGTAACCTTTGTTAATAGCATTCGAAAAAAGGCCGAGGCCGCAAAATGAGGATGATTTCTTTACTCTACAGAGCTTATCATCTTTGTGTTCCATTCATATCTAAAATTGTTATAGTATATCATATAGAATCGTAATTTTATCTCAAGCCTCAATCATTATAATCATTACTGGCGTTTCTATAGAATTATCGGCACACTTACACACGTACTTGGTAATGCTAATAGGGCGACAACTTCATTTATAACAAGTAGCATTGGAATATTTGATGCTGTTATGAATGGAGGAGGTCCTGAGATAAGAATAACAAAAAGGAAAATAGAATATTTTAATTCTGAATGAATGGCTGGAATGATATAGACAAAGCAGCAGTAAGTACCGAAGTGGTATATACTGCTGCTTTTTTGCATTTGTCTTTATGAGGATGGTTCTTAAGCATACAGTTATCAAACAATTCCCTCTTAATTCTCACATAACCTAAACTTTTCTATCACATACCTATCACTTAACCCTTTTACAATACAATTATCAAATAACTCAGCAGACCGAAATGTCCTATTTTTTAGAATTTCAATTTCCTATTGATAAACAGGTAGAGAAGAAATAATACGAACATTTAAAGCAACATAGCGTTTTGATAACTAGGAGGAACTAACGATGGCAATTGAAGTTTTTAATCGACATGAAAAAAAGTATATGATCGATGTCGACATTTTTTCAAAAATTCAAATGAGACTTGCTGATTATATGGAGTTGGATGCTTACAACAAAAATAATGCCTATTACACAATAGCAAACCTGTACTACGATACAGCAGATATCGAAGAAAGTAATCGCTTAGCATCGCTTGTTAACAATATTTTAGAATTATCTATACTTCAATCGAATAATGAAGCGCTACAAATTAAAAATGTCAACTTGAGCGAAACGTTAAAGAAAATTTTGCTTCGCTTTGGAGCATTGTCAAAGCTCGAAGGATTCGAAATAAGGGCTAATATTGATTATGATTTGTATGTATTAGTAGATGAACAGCGTATGGAACGAGTAATCTACAACTTAATCGGCAATGCAATCAACTACATTAGAGAAGAGAAGGAAATTAAAGTGAATTTAATCGATCTAGGAAGTAGAGTTCGCTTCGAAGTAATCGATACTGGAAAAGGTATTTCAAGTGAGGAGCTTGACCTGATTTGGGATAGATACTATAAGGCGAAAACTCATAAGCGTTCAATCATAAGCAACGGATTAGGCCTTTCAATCGTCAAAAGCATACTTGAAATGCACCAAGCTGAATTCGGCATAAAAAGTGCTGTTGGTAAAGGGAGTAAATTTTGGTTTGAATTAAGAAAATAAAAGCACAAAACGCTTGAGAGGGTTCTGGTGCAAATACTAAGAAAAATTATCAAAAGGTTCTTGCACCAGAACCTCCTTTTTTATCTGCTTTGAAATTTGTTACGATAAAACTTAATCATGCTGACGACTCTTGCTGTAAGAAGTTTTAATTGAGACAGTTTTAATTCAATTAATGGCTGAGTAAAGGAAATAGTGACTTGGTCAGACAACAGGAGAGTGAGTAGCAATGATATTCCCGCTAGTAATATAAAGTGTTCAGGATTTTCAAAGTAATTTTGGATTTGACTTTCCCTGAATATCTTGATAAAAAAGCCGTGAAGCAAATAAATATATAATGTGTTTTTACCAAGATTGGTGAAGAAATATTGTTTGCGTGGTATAAATCCCATAATACTTACTACC
>NZ_JBALMU010000029.1:0-10483 GCF_036962285.1 Bacillus sp. JJ634 | reverse complement strand
GGTCATGAGTGGGCGAAGAAGAGTTAGATCAAGAATGGGTGGAATTAATAATGGAGGCCCGTAATAAAGGCATGACGAAAGAAGATATTCTCTTTTTTTTAACGAGTTATAAAGAACAAGAAATGATTGAATAAACGGACCCGGACGCAAACCGAGTTGGAAATGAACGATTTATGCTCCGGGTTTTTTTATAAAGCCCATTATTTTTCTTGTTTACTTTTCCACTGATTAAACTCGATGAATTCTCTAAATTGTTGTTTAGATACACCCGATTTCATCGCTTCTTCGACGATTTTGAGCCATTCGGAATCGAGGCTGTCCCTGTTCGGCTCATCAAAAAGGAGCGCATCAAGGGGGACATCGAGAACGGCAGCGATTTTTTCGAGAAATTGAATAGAAGGGTTTGTTTGTAAATTTCTTTCGAGTGAGCTTAAATAGGATTTCGCAACCCCCGCTTTTTCTGCTAGCTCAGTCATTGATATTTTCTTTTCCTGACGAAGTTTTTTCACTCGTGCACCGATTGTCATTTAACCACATCCTGAGACATTTTCTACTTTGTTGGTAAGTTTATTCGTCCTGTAGTTGAATAGATGTTTTAGCATCGCGTCTGTTTATAACTATTTACTTTCCATTTTACAGGGTCATAGTTCGTTTAGCCAATGTTTTTGTGATAAATATGGGAGTTCCTTGTTATAAGTGGTATGAAGTTGTACGAGTAGGGTAGAAGTGGTAAGATAAATGAGAATATTCTTTTTGATGATGAGTTTCTTCCTACTATATATATTTTTATAACAAGAGGAGCGTTTTTGAATGCTTAATATATTGAATAAAGTATTTGATCCGAATAAGCGTGAAGTCAAGCGTTTAGAGAAAACAGCTGATCAAATTGAGGCGTTAGCCGATCAGATGGCAGCCCTGACGGATGAGCAGTTGCGCGGGAAAACGGACGAATTTAAAGAGCGTTACCAAAAGGGTGAAACAGTCGATGATTTGCTTGTTGAGGCCTTTGCTGCTATTCGTGAAGGTGCGAAGCGAGCTTTAGGCATGTTTCCTTTCCGCGTTCAGTTAATGGGGGGAGCAGCCCTTCATGATGGAAACATCTCTGAGATGAAGACAGGGGAAGGGAAAACGTTAACCTCCACATTGCCGGTTTACTTAAATGCGCTGACAGGGAAAGGTGTTCATGTTGTCACGGTCAATGAATACTTGGCAGAGCGTGATGCGACGGAAATGGGAAAGCTATTTGAATTTATGGGCTTAACGGTCGGTTTGAACTTAAATAGCCTGTCTAAAGAAGAGAAACGAGCTGCTTATGATGCAGATATTACGTATAGTACGAACAATGAATTAGGCTTTGATTATTTACGAGATAATATGGTTCTTTATAAGGAACAAATGGTGCAGCGACCATTGCATTATGCGGTAATCGATGAGGTTGATTCGATTTTAATTGATGAAGCGCGAACACCGTTAATTATTTCAGGTTCGGCTCAGAAATCGACACAATTATATATGCAAGCCAATGCCTTTGTTCGAACGCTGCAACAGGACTTACACTACACATATGATGAAAAAACAAAAGGTGTTCAGTTAACGGAAGAAGGAATTAACCGTGCGGAAAAAGGATTTAATATTGATAACTTATTCGATATTAACCATGTAGCGCTGAATCACCATATTAATCAAGCGTTAAAAGCACATGCATCGATGCATAACGATGTGGATTATGTCGTTCAAGACGGTGAAGTTGTCATCGTTGACCAATTCACAGGACGTTTAATGAAAGGGCGTCGTTATAGCGATGGACTTCACCAAGCGATTGAGGCGAAGGAAGGGCTGGAGATTCAAAATGAAAGCATGACGCTTGCGACGATTACGTTCCAAAACTACTTCCGTATGTATGAAAAGCTATCAGGTATGACAGGTACAGCGAAAACGGAAGAAGAGGAATTCCGCAATATTTATAATATGAATGTTATTGCGATTCCAACGAACCGTGACGTCATTCGGGATGACCGCGCGGATTTAATTTATGCGTCGATGGATGGAAAATTCCGAGCAGTTGTTGAAGATATCGCAGAACGTAATCAAAAAGGGCAGCCTGTTCTTGTTGGTACAGTAGCGATTGAAACATCTGAAATTATTTCAAAATATTTATCGAAAAAAGGCATTCATCATGATGTGCTGAATGCGAAAAATCATGAGCGTGAAGCGGAAATTATTGCGAATGCAGGTAATCGAGGCGCGGTGACGATTGCCACGAATATGGCAGGACGCGGAACAGACATTAAACTTGGTGAGGGCGTGAAGGAGCTTGGCGGTCTTGCGGTTATTGGCACGGAACGTCATGAAAGCCGCCGAATTGATAATCAGCTGCGTGGACGTTCTGGCCGTCAAGGAGATCCAGGTGTAACTCAATTCTATCTTTCTATGGAAGATGAATTGATGCGTCGTTTCGGTTCCGATAATATGAAAAATATGATGGCGCGTCTCGGTATGGATGATTCGCAGCCGATTCAAAGTAAAATGGTCTCAAAAGCCGTTGAGTCTGCGCAAAAACGAGTAGAAGGAAATAACTTTGATGCACGTAAGCAATTATTGCAATACGATGATGTGTTACGTCAGCAACGTGAAATCATTTATAAGCAGCGTTTCGATGTATTAGAAAGTGAAAATCTTCGTGAAATTGTTGAACAAATGATGGAGGCTTCTATTAAGCGAAATATCGCGTCATTTGCGCCAATGGGTGACGAGGAAGGCTTTAATACGTCAGGTTTAATCGATTATGTGAACGGCAACCTTTTAAATGAAGGTACTGTAACGATTGATGATGTAAGCGGCAAAGATGAAGAAGAGTTATTTGAGCTTATTTTTAATAAAGTACAAGAGCGTTATAATGAGAAGGAAGAAGAGCTTTCTTCTGAGCAAATGCGTGAGTTTGAAAAAGTTATCGTGCTTCGTGCAGTAGATAGTAAATGGATGGACCACATTGATGCGATGGATCAATTGCGCCAAGGCATTCATTTGCGTGCTTATGGACAAAATGATCCGCTCCGTGAATATCAGCACGAAGGGTTTGTAATGTTTGAGAATATGGTTGCTGCGATGGAAGATGAAGTGGCAAAATATATTATGAAAGCAGAAATTCGCAATAACCTAGAGCGTAAAGAAGTGATGAAAGGGCAAGCGGTGAATCCGAAAGAGGAAGGCGGCGGCAAGGCGAAGAAGCAGCCAGCTCGTAAGCAGGATGAAGTAGGACGCAATGCACCATGCCCATGCGGTAGTGGAAAGAAATATAAAAACTGTCATGGCACTTTAGGCTAAGATAGATAGAAAAGGGGGAACGAATATCGGTTCCTCTTTTCATGTTTTGTTTGCGTATAGAACATTTTTTGCATATAGTTTAGAAGGATGATTAACATATTTATGAGGTGAAAGAAATGGAATTAGCGGAAATTAGAAATACCCTTGAAAAAACAGCTCAGCGATTAGCGGACTTTAGGGGGTCTCTTTGACTTAGATGAAAAAGAGGCACGAATCGCACAGCTAGAAAATGAAATGACGCATCCTGATTTTTGGAATGATCAGCAGAAAGCGCAAACGGTCATCAATGAAGCGAATGCTTTGAAAGATTCTGTAAATCAGTTAACGGAAATGACAGAAACATATGAAAACCTTGATTTAACGTATGAGTTAGTGAAGGAAGAAAGCGATGCGGAATTACAGGCAGAGCTGGAAGAAGAGATTGTTGCTCTTTCTCAAAAAATGAATGATTTTGAACTTCAGCTTTTATTAAGCGAAGAATATGATAAAAACAATGCTATTCTTGAATTGCATCCTGGTGCGGGTGGTACGGAGTCACAAGATTGGGGCTCTATGCTGCTTCGTATGTACACAAGATGGGCTGAGAAAAAAGGCTTTAAAGTAGAAACGTTAGATTATTTACCAGGTGATGAAGCGGGCATTAAGAGTGTCACATTGCTCATTAAAGGTCATAATGCCTATGGCTATTTAAAAGCAGAAAAAGGGGTACATCGTTTAGTGCGAATTTCTCCATTCGATTCATCAGGTCGTCGTCATACCTCTTTCGTTTCTTGTGAAGTGATGCCGGAATTCGATGATAATATTGAAATTGAAGTTCGTACAGAAGATTTGAAAATTGATACGTACCGTGCAACAGGTGCTGGTGGTCAGCATATTAATACGACGGACTCAGCGGTGCGGATTACGCATATCCCAACGGGCGTTGTTGTGACGTGTCAATCAGAGCGTTCACAAATCAAAAACCGTGCTCAAGCGATGAACATGTTGAAAGCGAAATTATATCAACGTGAATTAGAGCAGCAACAAGCTGAATTAGATGAAATTCGAGGAGAACAAAAGGAAATTGGCTGGGGAAGCCAAATTCGTTCTTACGTCTTCCATCCATATTCAATGGTCAAAGATCACCGTACGTCAACGGAAACCGGAAATGTTCAAGCGGTTATGGACGGAGAACTTGACTTGTTTATCGATTCTTATTTACGTTCAAAATTGTAATGTTTGTGAAGGGTGTCCAATTTGGATGCTCTTTTTTTATTTGGAGAGATTAGGCCTTGAATTGGTGAGATTATCGTTAGAATTGGCGAGATTATTGGCTAAATTGGCGAAATTATATACCGAATTGGCGAGATTATCGTAAAGGCGCCAAGGTAGCCTCACTCTTTAACGCTTTATCACGCTGTCATTTACCGAGAGGGGAGCGGATGTTATACTACTTTCGGTCAAATACTAACTCATAATGAAAATTATAGATACAGGTTGGTAGTATAAGGAGGAATTTGTTGTGAGAAAGCGACGTCGAGAGCCGCAGCATCCGGTCATCGAAAAGGTTTTAGAATACATATTTATTTTAATTGGTTCGGCGTTAATTGCGATTGCTTTTAATGTATTTTTGTTACCGAATCAAATTGCATCGGGTGGAGTTAGTGGGATTAGTACCATTTTTGCAGCGACGTTTGGGTTTGAGCCCGCGTATGTGCAATGGGCATTCAATATCCCGTTGTTTATTGCTGGATTAATTTTTTTAGGGATGCAATTTGGTGTGAAAACACTGATTGGGACGCTTTTTTTACCGTTTATTGTGTTTATGACACGAAACTGGGAGCCTTGGACGAACGATGCTTTGCTTGGTTCTATTTGTGGGGGAATTCTTGTGGGCGTTGGTTTAGGTATTGTTTTTCTTGGTAAGGCTTCGACAGGAGGAACGGATTTAGCGGCGCAAATTATTCATAAATATACGCATTTATCGCTAGGGATGTGTGTCGCCATCATTGATGGATTGATTGTACTAAGTGCTGCGTTTGTGTTTGATATTGAAAAGGGTTTGTATGCGTTAATTAGCTTGTATGCGACGGGCAAAACGATTGACCTTGTACAAATTGGCTTTAATCGTTCTAAGCTTGCCTTGATTATTACGAATAGAGAACCTGAAGTGAGGAAGGCTATATTACATGAGTTGGACCGTGGTGTTACAAGGCTTTCTGGCCAAGGCGGATATACGGATGATGAACGCCCGATTTTAATGTGTGTCGTCGATCAGTCCGAATTCACGAAACTGAAACAATTGGTCAAACTAGTTGATGCTAAAGCGTTTGTCATTGTAACGGATGCTTCTGAAGTACTTGGCGAGGGTTTTAAACGTGTATAAAGTTGCTATAATAGTATTTGGGTAAAATATACTCAGGAGGGGGATTATTCATGAAAAAGAAAATACTCGCTTTATTAATGGGAACATCACTCGTGCTAGCTGCTTGCGGAGGCGGAAATGATGAAAGCGCTGAAACAACAGATACAGCAAGTGCTGGGGATGCTACTAAGTTGTATGAAAATAAATGCTCTGCTTGTCATGGGGGTGATTTAGTAAGCGGTTCAGCTCCGGACTTAGATAAAATTGGTTCTAGATTATCACAAGAAGATATTGAGAAAGTGATTTTAGAAGGGCAGGGAGCTATGCCTAAAGGCTTATTAGATGAAAATGACGCAGCTAAAGTAGCGGAATGGTTAGCGGAAAAAAAGTAAGAACAACGATTATTTTAAAAAATAGTTCAAAAGCACCTGTTTAAGGTGCTTTTTTCATGTTCCAAATGAAATTAAATTGTAATATATTTATTCTTAAATTGTCAAAGTTTGATGGTATAATGGTGTCTGTGAGTAAAAAGAAGGTAGTTTCTTGTTGTTTTTTGTCGAAGGAAGATAGAGTTTAAAAACTAATTAGGTGGTTTTTATATGATAGAAATGAAAGATGTGTCTAAGACATATCCCAATGGCGTAGTAGCTGCCAATGGAATTAATGTGAAAATTGCAAAAGGTGAGTTTGTTTATGTAGTCGGTCCAAGTGGGGCCGGTAAATCAACATTTATTAAAATGATGTACCGCGAAGAGAAGCCTTCAAAAGGGAATATTATCGTTAATGGGATTAGCCTTCCAAGTATCCGCAACTCGAAAGTCCCTCTATTTCGCCGTAATATCGGCATGGTATTCCAAGATTTTAAATTGTTAGAGAAGTATACGGTTTACGAGAATGTAGCTTTCGCTATGGAAGTAATCGAAACGGATCCTGCAGACATTAAACCAAGAGTAATGGAAGTATTGGACCTTGTTGGACTGAAGCATAAGGCCAGAATGAAGCCAACCGAACTTTCAGGTGGAGAACAGCAGCGTGTTGCGATTGCCCGTTCGATTGTTAATGATCCTAAAGTGGTTATTGCCGATGAACCGACAGGAAATCTAGATCCGGAAACATCATGGGATATTATGAACATATTTGAAGAGATTAATCGACGTGGCACGACGCTTGTCATGGCGACACATAATAAAGACATCGTGAACAATATCAAACATCGCGTTATTGCGATTGAAGGCGGCCGCATTGTTCGAGATGAGCAGCGAGGAGAGTACGGATATGAAAATTAGTACGTTAGGTCGTCATTTCCGTGAAAGCTTTAAAAACATTGCGCGTAATGGCTGGATGACCTTTGCATCGATTAGTGCTGTAACGGTCACGTTGTTATTAGTCGGTGTTTTCTTAGTGATTATGATGAATTTAAATCATATTGCGGACAATGTGCAGAATGATGTTGAAATTAAAGCGTTTTTGGACAATGCAGCGGACGATGCTGATCGAGTTTCGGTTGAAAAGGATTTGAAACAGATTTCTGGTGTGGATACGGTCGTGTTTTCTCCAAGGGATAAAGAGTTAGATAATTTAATTGATGATCTCGGTGACAACGGTGATGTGTTTAAACCGTTTGAACAAGATAACCCGCTTCGTGATGCGTATATTATTAAAACGAAAACGCCAGAAGATGTGGTTAAAGTCGCGAAAAAAATCGAAAAAATTGAGCTTGTTCAAAGCGTGAACTATGGTCAAGGTTTTGTAGAAAATTTATTTAGCTTTGTAGATATTGCTCGGAATATAGGGCTTGTATTAGTTGCTGGATTGCTATTCACAGCTATGTTCTTAATCTCTAATACGATTAAGATTACGATTGTTGCGAGAAGTAAAGAAATTGAGATTATGAGACTCGTAGGAGCAACGAATTCATTTATTCGTTGGCCGTTCTTCCTTGAAGGATTATGGTTAGGTGTTTTCGGTTCTATTGTACCGATAGCGTTAATTTCCATTTTTTATTCTCAATTATATACATGGGCTATGCCGCAATTTACGATTAAATATTTAGAAATGCTGCCGACTGGTACATTTATTCTCCAAGTTTCTACAGTTTTACTGTTACTCGGAGCGATAATTGGTATGTGGGGAAGCTTAATGTCTGTTAGAAAGTTTTTGAAAGTATAAGCAAATGATTAACCTTCTCCTTGAAGCTCAGATTTTTGGAGAAGAAAGGAGAATGTAAGAAATGAAGAAGAAAATGATAGCGTTGAACGCAGCTCTTGTATTGGGAGTGAGCAGTATATTTACAGCTCCAGCAGCTTATGCTGAATCTCTTTCGGATTTAAACGAAAAGAAAGAGAGCATTCAAGAGAAGAGTTCTGATATAAAGGTAGATATTAAGGATACGGAAGCAGAAATTAATAAATTGGAGGCTCAGCAGCTAACCGTTGAGGAGCAGCTGGAAGAGCTTGCGAAAAGTCTAGAAGAAACAGCAAGTAAAATTGAGCAAAAAAATAATCAAATTGCTGAAACAAAAGCAGAAATCGAAGCGTTAAAAGCTGAGATTATTGTGTTGAAAGATCGAATCGCGAAACGAAATGAAGTATTGAAAGACCGAGCTGTTTCTTTCCAAGAATCAGGCGGCGATGTGAATTATTTAGAAGTAATCTTTGGTGCATCTAGCTTTAGTGACTTCCTTGATCGTGTGAATGCCATAGCCACAATTGCTGAAGCAGACCGCGATATTTTAATACAACATGAGCAGGATAAAAAAGAGTTAGAAACAAAGCAAAAAGCAGTAGAAGACAAATTAGCCAGCTTAGAAGCGATGAAGGCTGAATTAATTGAATTGGAAGAGAAGCAAAAGAAGCAAAAGCAACAAAAAGAAGCGCTTCAGAAAAAACTGAAGCATAAACATGAAGAAGCAGAAGAGTATAAAGTAGGTCTTGAGGAAGAAGCAGCGAACCTTGCTGCACAGGAATCGGCGATTAAAAAGGCGATTGAACTAGAAAAGTCACGTTTAGCAGAAGCAGAATCGGCTCGTAAAAAAGCAGCAGAAGAAGCGAAGCAGCAATCAAGTAGTTCATCATCAGCATCATCGTCATCATCATCATCATCATCATCAGCTGCTGCTGTAAAAGAGGCTCCTGTTTCATCAGGCAGTTTCACAAGACCGTCTGCAGGTGTTGTAACATCTCAAATGGGACCGCGCTGGAATAAACAGCATGCTGGAATTGATATTGCCGCAAGTGGAAACGTTTCAGTTGTTGCAGCTGCAGATGGAGTCGTGAGCCGCTCTTATTACTCAGATTCTTATGGAAATGTTGTCTTTATTTCTCATTCGATTGGCGGCCAGTTATATACGACAGTTTATGCGCATCTAAAATCTCGTCAAGCAAGTGCTGGACAAGTTGTATCAAAGGGTCAACAAATTGGTCTTATGGGGAATACAGGCCATTCTTACGGACAGCATTTACACTTTGAGTTACATAAAGGACCATGGAATGTGTCGAAATCCAATGCCGTTAATCCATTAAACTATGTTTCTTATTAACTGATAAAAAACGGGGCTGTCTCATAAGCTCCTAAAATAAAGCAGGTGGAGGAAAACCCTCCACCTGCTTTTTTATGTTTTCTGTTAGTTCTTTTTTAAGCTTATGACTTTTAACAAAATATTCATTAAAATAAATGTAGAATTTCAAAATCAAGAAAGGATGTGGACTATGGCGTATAAATCTCGTACTAAATCATCTCGATTACTAATTCTGAAGTCGTTAAATATTCGTATGAATCTTTCTGACAATGAGAGTCAGCAATATTTCAACCTTGAAAAGGGCTATGAAGGGGAGGTGATTTTTGATACATTGACAGAAAAGCTGCAGTGCGAATGCTTGATATTAAATGATCTGCTGCTCAAAATGAATAACAGCCTATTTCAAATTGATTCACTTATTATTACGTCAGAAGCCATTTACTTTTACGAAGTGAAAAATTATGAAGGGGATTATTATTATGAATCTGACAGAATATATAAGAACCCCAAATTTGAAATTATTAATCCAATCAACCAATTGAATAGAAGCGAATCCCTGTTACGCCAGTTACTCCACAATCTTGGATTTAATCTCCCTATTAATGCTTCAGTTGTTTTTATCAATCCGGAATTTACCTTATACCAATCACCTCTCAGCAAGCCATTTATTTTCCCAACACAGGTTAATCGTTATTTAAACAAACTAAATAAGATATCTTTAAAACTAAATGAAAAGCACAAAATGCTAGCCGACAAATTAGTTGAGTTGCATATTGAAGATTCCCCTTTTCAACAGTTACCACCTTATGATTATGATCAGTTACGAAAGGGAATGACATGTGTAAAGTGTGATTCATTTGCAATTTCTGTCCAGGGACACAAATGTATTTGTAAAGGATGTGGCCATAAAGAATTGGCTGAAACAACTATAATGCAAAGTGTGGAGGAACTTAAGCTTCTTTTTCCTAAACAAAAAATTACCACAAATCTAATCTATGATTGGTGTAAAGTAGTGAAGTCTAAAAAGAGGATACGGAGGATTCTAGAGAAAAACTATAAAAAAGTGGGAGTTCATCAATGGTCCTTTTATCAATAAAAGTAGAATGATAATTATCTACTTTCTAAATTAAAACTTTATTGGGGGGCTATTCTTTCATGTCCCCTGGATAATGTCCTTCATGACCTGGATGAAGGGCTTTTTGTGTGTGGGAATGCAGGATGATGTACTTCAAAGCTCGGATGAAGGCCATTTGGTGTGTGGAAATGCGGAAAAAAGTCCCTCATTGGTCTTCTGTCAA
>NZ_JBALMU010000028.1:0-5954 GCF_036962285.1 Bacillus sp. JJ634 | reverse complement strand
TCAACATAAAAAACTCGCACAAGCGAGTTTTTTATGTTGAACTTATTTCTTTACTACTAAAGTTTTCATATCTTCTGGAAGGCCTTCCGTGAAGCTCATCGTACGCCTTGTTACTGGATGTGTAAACATTAAGGCATAGCAATGCAGTGCTTGACGAGAGATTTTATCCCGCGTGCCACCGTATAAATCATCCCCTGCCAGCGGATGACCGATATATGCCATATGAACACGAATTTGATGTGTTCGGCCAGTAAGCAGCTGAAGTTCTACAAATGTATAATTAGGCAATCGCTCTAAAACACGATACAACGTACACGCATATTGTCCATCTTCGCGCACTTCTCGTTCCATAATGCTCGTTGTTTTCCGGCCAATTGGTTCCTCAATTCTCCCTTGGTCAGGAGCAAGTGTCCCTTCCGCAACAGCTTGATAACGTCGTTTAACATCCCCTTGCTTCTGTTGTTTACTTAACAAGTGATGAATGTGACGATGTTTAGCAATTAGAACCAAACCCGATGTATCACGGTCCAGACGCGTTGCGATATGAATCGTTGCCGCTATATTTTGTTCTTTATAATAGCCTGCTAAAGCATTTGCTAGACTTCCATATGGGTGTTCTCTTGAAGGAATCGTATTCATGCCAGCTGGTTTTTTCACAACTAAAAGATACTCATCCTCATAGATTATATCGAGCGGAAGTGATTCGGCACGCAAGCCTGAACTCGGTTCTTCTTTCGGAAACGTGACAACAACTTGATCGCCCGCTTTAAGCTTTTCTCTTACCGTCACTTCTATCCCGTTTACCTCGATTCTACCGCCCTTAAATTTAATATCCGTTAAAGCCGCTTTTGAAATCTCCTGCTTCATCAAAAATTCTCGTAATAGACTTGCTGCCTCTTCTTCTGTGACCGTCCAGCTTAAGGAGAAACATGATTGACTAGACATCGGTTGTAAACTCCTTTAGTTTGCAATAAATGAATCATGTACCCTTTTCCAAAACGGAAATGGTCTAAATCTTGCAAAACGAATTTTTTCATCCGCTACGCGACATTGAATCGATTTAACATCTTCCTGAAGCAATGTTAAATGGTCGACCGTAATTTGGAAATTCACATCATTGACCGGACGCAGCGTACATGTATGATGTGCAGGAAGCAATAATGGGGAACCGATCGTTCTAAACACCCGATTGTTAATCGAGGCAAGTTCCGTTACTTGAATGGCATCAATAGAAGGATGGATAATAGCCCCTCCTAATGCCTTGTTATACGCCGTACTTCCCGAAGGCGTTGCAATACATAAGCCATCGCCGCGGAATCTTTCGAAATGCTGACCGCGAATTTCTACATCCATAACAAGCGTCCCTTCCACGCTCTTTACCGTTGATTCATTTAAAGCAAGAAATCTTGCTTCACGTCCGCCATGCTGATAACGCACAATCGTTTCAAGCAATGGATATTCAACAACTTGAAATGGTGTTTTTGCCAAGGCAATCACTAATTTTTCAATCTCATCAGGAGTCCAGTCCGCATAGAATCCAAGATGACCTGTATGAACACCGACAAAAGCCGTTTTATCCAGACGGTTTTTATAGCGATGAAATGCATATAATAATGTCCCATCCCCTCCGACGGATATCACGATGTCTGGTTGATCTTCATCATATTTCAAATTAAAATCTTGAAGATACGTTCTCATCCGTTGCATTAAAGCATTCGATTTTGTATCTCCTTTTGAAGTAATTGCAAATTTCATACACCCACACCCTACTAGTTATATTTGTTTAACTAAACTATCAATGGTCCTTTGAGTCTTTTTTTCTAGAAAAAAGCCGTTGTGCTTCTTGAATTTCTAATCGAATTTGAGACATTTCCTCATCCAATAAAAAGGCCGCTTCTGCTGCACGCTTCAAACGAACTTGAATGTCTTTCGGGAAATCGCCTTTATATTTATAATTTAAAGAATGTTCAATCGTTGCCCAGAAATTCATAGCTAATGTCCGAATTTGAATCTCTGCTAAGATTTTTTTCTCTCCATTAATCGTTTGAACTGGATAACAAATGACAACATGATATGAACGATAGCCGCTATTTTTTTGATGCGAAATATAATCTCGCTCTTCTATAATCTCAAAATCATTTCTATTTCTCAGCAACTCGACAACTTGCTTAATATCATCAACAAACTGACACATCATTCTAATGCCTGCAATATCTTGTATTTCTGTATCTAACTTATCGAGCGGAATATTTTTTTGACTAGCCTTATCTAATATACTAGAAATTGGTTTAACCCGACCTGTCACAAATTCAATTGGAGAATGAACTTGTGCACGTTTAAATTGTACTCTCAATCCCTTTAATTTAACCTTCAGTTCCTCAACAGCCTGTTTATAAGGCGCCAAAAAATCATCCCATTGTTCCATTGCTGCACCACCTAATTCCCTCTAAACAAAATCTACTATTTGTTATAGCAGTTTCCCCTATCATTCGCTCACAAACAGCCTAATACTTTTAAGCCTGCAAGCATATATGTATATTTATCCTTCTTTTCTAGAATCTTTTCGGGAGAACATAATTCTGCATAATCTTAGACATTATTTCTCCACTTAACGATTATATTTTATCATATCCTGCAGGCCATGCCTAAATATTGAAAAATTATCTGGAAAAATAATTGAAGAACATTTGACAGAAGAGTTCGTTCTTATATCATTAAAATAAAAAGGCTCAAAGAAAGGAATTACAGATGGACCAGCATATTGAAATTGAATTTAAAAACCTGCTCTCTAAAGAAGCATTTGAGAGGCTCGTACACTATTTCCAAATCGCACCTGATTCTTTTATCACGCAACAAAACCATTACTTCGATACGAAAGATTTTGATTTAAAAAAACAATATTCCGCTCTACGGATTCGCGAGAAAAACGAAGCATATGAGCTCACTTTAAAACAGCCGGCAAAAGAAGGCTTATTAGAATCTAACCAAGCATTATCTAAACAAGAAGCCGAAGCTTTTCTACATAACGGACTATTCCCCGAAGGTCCTATACAAGCACTTCTGATTCAAGCTAAGCTGAACCCGTCGGATTTCATATGCTTCGGTTCATTGCGGACAGATCGCGCTGAGCTCCCCTTTCAAGATGGATTGCTCGTCGTTGACCATAGCTTTTATGCAGGGAAAGAAGATTATGAACTGGAATATGAAGTGCAAGATGCAGAAAGTGGAGAAAAGATTTTCAGGGAACTGCTTGAAACACTTCAAATTCCGCTTCAAGAAACCGAAAATAAAGTTAAGCGCTTTTACGAAGCAACTTTTGGCGAATAATTTCGCTTCATAAATGGAGGTGAAATGGATGAATGTCCATACTATTAAAACGCTTATTGAGCTACAAGCTCTTCAATCACTTTCAAGCACGAATTCTACAAGCAGTCATTCTAATTCCCTTTTTCAAGACATGCTGACAGAAGTGCTGTCAAGTGACACACTAGGAGACAAGGCCGCTCAATCATTAGGTTCTGTATGGAGCACGCTTTCTAACAATATACACATGCCGTCACAATCTCACGCAATCCCGCAAGCGAGTTCAACTCCAGACAAAAAAACAGATTATGATGCGATTATTACAGAAGCTGCTGCTTTATATAAACTGCCTGAGAAATTAATTAAATCTGTGATTCAACAAGAGTCTAATTTTAATTCAGATGCCAAAAGCTATGCAGGTGCTAGCGGATTAATGCAATTAATGCCTGCCACAGCGAGAAGTTTAGGAGTGCAAAACATCTTTGACCCCGCAGAGAATATTATGGGAGGCAGTAAATATTTAAGCAATATGCTCACTAAGTATGATGGGGACCTTGAAAAAGCTTTAGCCGCCTACAATGCTGGCCCTGGAAATGTTGATAAATACGGCGGCATCCCTCCTTTTAAAGAAACGCAAAATTATGTAGCTAAAATCATGGATACATATTTAAGCTAAGCTTTTACAGTCGACTATGAAATGAGTCGACTTTTTTATCGTTATTTTTGTTAAATTCTGTTATTGATTTCAGGCTCATTCATATGAAATAATCTTATAAACTTATGGTCGTTTGAATTGAATCGATCACAACATGTCTGTGTAAAATTTTCATCAAGCTAGAAATTTGTGATATTAAGTGTCCATTGTTAAAATAATGATTAAATATCCGGCTAAACTAAAACAACGTCGGATTATCTTTTCATAAAAGGAGTAATCAGCATGACGCAAGGGAACCCTACACCATATGAAGCCATTGGAGAAGGGCAATTACACAGGTTAATTGATGCATTTTACTCCAAAGTTCAAAAGCATCCCGATTTGCATCCAATCTTTCCTGATGACTTAACTGAAACCATTCGAAAACAAAAACAATTTATGACTCAATACTTGGGAGGTCCTTCCCTTTATACAGATGAACATGGTCATCCAATGCTAAGAGCTCGACATCTTCCATTTGAAATTACACCAGAACGAGCAAAAGCATGGCTTTCCTGTATGTATGAAGCCATGGATGAAATCGGTCTTGAAGGTGAAATTCGTGACTTTTTCTATCATCGCCTCTTTTTGACAGCACAACATATGGTTAATACAGCTTCCACTGATGGGAAAGGAGAAGACAGTTGAGCGTTCATAAATCCGTTTTCAACATTTCCGATTGGAGTAAACGACAACATTGTTATGATATTGGAAAAAAGCCAATTGAGATTTATGTGTTTATTGACCCTCTTTGTCCTGAATGCTGGGGATTGGAACCAGTTATTCGAAAACTGCAAATTGAATACGGTCAATTATTTAGCTTACGACATGTAGTAAGCGGAAAACTAGCCTCTCTTAATATCGGGAAAAATAAAAGTTTTGAACAGATCGCTCAAGCTTGGGAAAAAACAGCGAGCCGTTCCGGTATGTCTTGTGACGGTGATTTATGGTTGGAAGATCCTATCACCTCCCCGCATATCGTATCTATTGCGATAAAAGCAGCCGAACTTCAAGGAAGAAAATTGGCTACTCATTTTTTAAGAAAATTACAGGAATACATTTTTATTAAAAAGAAGAATATATCCAATATCGATGTGTTAACGGAGTGTGCCAAAAGCGTGGGACTAGATGTCGATGAATTCATGCATGATATTACTTCATCAAGCGCTTCAAAAGGATTTCAATGCGACCTAAAAATCACAACAGAAATGGATGTTCAAGAAATTCCATCATTAGTCTTCTTCAACCAAAATATCGAAGAAGAAGGCATTAAGCTATCGGGTGTGTATCCTTATGAAGTATATGTTCAAATTTTAGATGATATGTTAAAAGGTCTGCCCGAACCAAGCGCTCCCCCTTCTCTTGAACAATTTATGAGTTGCTTTACATTGGTCGCTACAAAAGAAATTGAAGCTGTCTATAATATGAATAAAAGTACAGTCGAACGAGAAATGAAAAAACTTGTTCTCAAACAAGTCGTAAAAAAAATCCCCGCTAAATACGGAACGTTTTGGAAATATACAAAAAAGCAGTCAGCTGAATGACTGCTTTTTTTCACAAATAAAGAGCCATGCATCTTATATGCATGGCCATTGTATAGAAAATAAGGGGTAGGAGAAATCTTTCACAATTAAACAAAAAGGTATGAGTTTGTTTGTAATTCATTTCACAATAAATATAACAGAAAACAAGACCGTTTATCAAGTAGCTTGTGCATAATTTCACAAAAAATTTACAAAACGTTCACTTATTATATTTATATATTGTATAACAGTATTTCTCCTTTTCTATTTCCTATTTTACAAACGCTATATTTAACGAAAAAGCCATGTAAATCTATGATTTACATGGCTTTTTATCTATTCATACGAACAAAGGGGATGGGAGAAATTTCACATGCAAACAAAGGGGTATAAGTTTGTAGTGATTTATTTCATATCTGTACTATATCAGATAA
>NZ_JBALMU010000027.1:0-51289 GCF_036962285.1 Bacillus sp. JJ634 | reverse complement strand
TAGGACGTTGCCAGGCAAGCATGAGATCAGCTGAAAAGCTGATCTTTTTTATGTTTTAGCAGGAAGAAATCAATGGGAATTTTTTTAATCAGCATATGCCTTATAAACTTTCAAAGAGACATACACGTATCGAATACCTTTATCATACATTGTTATGAGCAGTTATCCCAGTTCTCTTAAACTATTTATATAGTAGGTATAAGAAAAAAAGTTTTTGGAGAGAATGCAGGTATGGAGGTGGAGATGTTGGAAACAACAACAACCGAAAAAACGGCAGGGGAAACATGCGTGGTTTGTGAATGTAGAAAAACATCAGGTATTTATGTATATACATCATTTATTTGCGAGGAATGTGAGCGTGAGATCATTACAACGGATACGAAGGATGAGCGGTATAAATATTATCTCAAGCAATTAAAAAAAATTACACATCCTGAAATCTTTTCGTAAGAATATATTTAGAGAATCAGAGAGTCAAGGAAACGGTCCCCTTGACTTTTTATTATGTATAAAAGTATATCTATGGGGAGAGAAAGAAATTTTTATTTGGTAAAATAAGAATATGAATCCATGGATTGAGGGAAGAGATACATGAATCAATTACAGACACCGTTATTTAGCGCTTTAGCAGCTTTTCATAAAGAAAATAAAGTTTCCTATCATGTACCAGGACATAAAAACGGACAAATATTTACGAAGCAAGGCAGAAAGATGTATGAGTCTTTACTTCAAATAGATGCAACTGAGCTATCAGGATTAGATGATTTGCATGCACCAGAAGGTCCAATTAAAGAAGCTGAGCAGCTATTAGCTAACCTCTATGATGTGCAGAACAGTTATTTTCTTGTAAATGGTTCGACTGTAGGAAATATAGCAATGATTATGGGAACATGTGAAGAGGGAGATACTGTACTTGTCCAACGTAATTGCCATAAATCTATTCTGCATGGCCTTATGTTAGCCAACGTTAAACCGGTATTTTTACAACCAACGATTTATAAAGAGTGGGAAGTTGCTGGAGGGCTTGATGTTCAGCTGATCACAGAGGCTTTGAACTTGTATCCAGAGACAAAGGCGATTATTTTGACTTCTCCTAATTATTATGGTCTCAGCCAGGAGTTATCCTCCATTATAACAGTAGCCCATGATAAAGGAATTCCAGTATTAGTTGATGAAGCACATGGAGCCCATTTCTCTGTCGATAATCAATTTCCACAAAGTGCGATTGAAGCAGGAGCAGATGTAGTGGTCCACTCAGCTCATAAAACGTTACCTGCGATGACAATGGGCTCTTATTTACATGTGAATACTACCTTAGTTAGTAGAGAACGAATTGAATGGTACTTACAAATGCTACAGTCAAGCAGCCCATCTTATCCAATAATGGGATCGCTTGATTTGGCGCGAGCATATTTGGCTGCTTTTACAGAGGATGATTGTCAATTCCTTATCAAGAGAATAGCTGACTTTAAGGACCAGCTATCTGCTGTTAAAGAAGTTGAAGTGTTAGAACCGCCTAAAGGTGTTGCAGCTGACCCGCTAAAGGTGAGTATTCGATCAACACAGGGACTAAGTGGTTATGAAGTACAAGCTTTACTTGAAGAAGCAGGCATTTATTCTGAATTGGCGGATCCCCGCAATGTCTTACTCATATTGCCATTATTAAAAAAGGAACAGTTTTATCCTTTACGACAGACCATTGAACAAATACAAGGAGTGCTAAAAGGGAAGAAGGGACAAAATAGTACTTCTTCTATGATTCAATGGAAGGAAGAAGCAATCATAACAACACTAGTAGTATCTTATTCAGATATGAAGCAAATGAAAACAAAACAAGTTTTATTAAATGAAGCAATTGGTCAAGTTTCAGCAGAAATGGTCATTCCATATCCTCCAGGGATTCCTTTTATTATGCCGGGGGAAATGATTACAGCTGAGAAAGTGGCGACTTTAAAACATTTATTAGCACATAAATCCCGTTTTCACGGTGGACAAGCATTGATGAGTGGTGAGCTTATCGTTTACGAATCTGGGTCTGTCCGTTAAAATGATATACTAGCAGTAAAATAATGAACGGTGGGATAAGCGATGAATCGTGGAGCATTTATTACATTGGAAGGGCCTGAAGGTGCTGGAAAAACAACGATATTGCAACTTTTAGGAGCTGCTTTAGAAAAGGAAGGACATCGTGTTGTTGTAACTAGGGAACCAGGCGGAATTCCAATTGCAGAACAAATTCGAGAAGTGATTTTAAATAAAGAGAATACAGCGATGGATTCAAGAACGGAAGCTTTATTGTATGCTGCAGCAAGGCGTCAGCATCTAGTTGAGAGAATTATTCCTGCATTAGAGCAGGGAATGATTGTACTATGTGATCGTTTTATTGATAGCTCGCTTGCTTATCAAGGGTATGCACGCGGCTTAGAAATTGAAGAAATTTATAGTATTAATACATTTGCGATTGCTGATGTTATGCCAGATATAACGCTGTATTTTGATATTGAACCAGATGAAGGATTAAAGCGAATTCAAGCGAATAATCATCGGGAAGTGAATCGTTTAGACCTGGAAACAATCGATTTCCATAAAAAAGTACGTGAAGGCTATCAGCTTGTAATGAATCGATGGAAGGAGAGATTCGTATTAATTGATGCGAGTCAATCGTTAGAGGTCGTGTTTGAACAGGCAAAGCAAAGTATTGTAGAATTTTTGCATAAAAAAGGATGATAGGACAACGATTTGTCATTATCTTCCTTTCTAATAATTGATATAATGAGAAAATAATACAGTTTGTATCTGATACATGAATTTATAATACTTAAGTGAGTTGATCATTTTGAATAAAACATGGCAGGAAGCAAAACAAGTACAGCCGCAGATTATGAGGATGTTGCAAAATAGCTTAGTAAAAAAACGAGTGGCACATGCTTATTTGTTTGAAGGAGAAAAAGGAATAGGTAAACATGAAGTGAGCCATGTTTTTGCTAAAAGCTTGTTGTGTGAAGCTCCTATTGCTGGTTATGAGCCATGTGAAGAGTGTAGAAATTGCAAGCGAATCATGAGTGGAAATCATCCAGATGTTCATTATATCGAGCGAGATGGCTTATCGATTAAAAAGGAGCAAATTAAACAGCTTCAAGAGGAATTTTCGAAAAAAAGTGTAGAAGCAAATCGGAAAATCTATATGATTGCTGATGCTGATAAAATGTCCGTAGGTGCGGCTAATAGCTTATTGAAATTTCTAGAAGAACCATCGGATGATACGGTTGCCATCTTAATGACTGAGCAAGTTCAAAGGATATTACCAACGATTATTTCGCGATGTCAAGTATTAACCTTTCAGCCGCTTTCTCCTGAGAATGTGAAACAAAAATTGGTAGAGCACAATCTTCAACCGCAAATTGCCTCCGTTATTTCCCAAATTACTCAAAATGTAGAAGAAGGTTTAGCGCTGAGTCACGATGAATGGTTTGTACAAGCTCAAAAAATAGTGGTAAAATTATATGAAGTGTTAAAACAAAACCGGATGAAGGCATTGTTATTTTTACAAACGGATTGGTTTTCTCACTTTAAGGAACGAGAGCAACTAGATAAAGGGCTTGATTTACTACTTTTGATTTATAAGGATTTACTATATATTCAATTGGACAAGCGGAACTTCGTCGTGTTTCAAAATCAGGAAGAAGAGCTTGCCTCTCATGCTCTTCAGCTCTCACAAAGGCGTCTTGCAGATTGTATGGGCACTATTTTGGATACGAAACGAAAGTTGTCGTCCAATACAAATCCACAGCTGTTAATGGAACAGCTCGTGCTGAATTTGCAGGAGGGATCATGATTTGTATGATGTTGTAGGCGTCCGTTTTAAAAAAGCGGGCAAAATATACTATTTTGATCCGGGTGAAATCGATATTCCTAAGGATGACTTTGTCATAGTGGAAACCGTTCGTGGTGTGGAATTCGGCAAGGTTGTAACAGCCCGGAAGCAAGTAGGAGAAAATGATGTTGTCCTGCCTTTGAAAAAAGTGTTAAGGATTGCGGATAAAAAAGATCGGTTAATTGTAGAGGAGAATAAAGCGGCTGCTAAAGAGGCCTACGATATTTGTTGTCAAAAGGTAGAAGAACATAAGCTAGATATGAAGCTTGTTGATGTTGAGTATACATTTGATCGAAATAAAGTCGTTTTCTTTTTTACAGCAGATGGACGTGTTGATTTTCGTGATTTAGTGAAAGACTTGGCTGCTATTTTTCGAACTAGAATTGAACTTCGTCAAATTGGTGTACGCGATGAAGCTAAAATGCTAGGCGGAATTGGACCATGTGGCCGGATGCTTTGCTGTTCAACGTTTCTTGGTGACTTTGAGCCTGTCTCCATTAAAATGGCGAAAGACCAAAACCTATCGTTAAATCCAACAAAAATATCAGGCTTATGCGGACGTCTGATGTGTTGCTTAAAATATGAAAATGATGAATACGAAAGTGCAAAAGAACTGCTTCCTGATTTAGGGGAAATTATTAAAACTCCAAACGGTAAAGGCAAGGTAGTTGGGCTTAACATTCTAGAACGTGTACTTCAAGTTGAATTAATCGAACAAGACAGAGTATTAGAATATACTTTAGATGAGATTCTAAACGAGGGAGCCGTTTCTATTCAAGCCACAGATTAGTAAGGTGGTGGGTAGCGTGGATAAGAAAGAGATTTTTGAATCGGTTACGAGTATGGAAACCCAAATCGGTCAACTGTACAAACAGCTTGGAGAATTGAAAGAACATCTTGCCGAAGTATTGGAAGATAATCAATCATTAAAGCTGGAGAATGACCACTTGCGACGTAGATTAGATTTAATTGAAGTGCCAAAGGCTGCTAAAAAAGGAGCCAGCAAGGTGAAAGTGAAGTCGATAAATAGTGAGGAAAAGGCTATAGATATCGGTGAAGGGTATGATAACTTAGCTCGCATTTATCAAGAAGGTTTTCATATTTGTAATCTTCATTTTGGTAGTTTACGTAAAGAAGGAGATTGTCTCTTCTGTCTATCCTTTTTAAATAAAAAATAGCCTAGGGAGCGTTTATTTGTCTCTTTTACATGATAATATATAGTAATTCAGGGTCTGACATGTAAGCATGAGTCAGACCTTTTTTGTACGATGAAAAATGGCTAGGAGGAAACAATCTATGGTGCAACTTAGAGAAGATGAGCGACTTGATTATTTATTAGCAGAGGATTTAAGAATTATTCAAAGCCCTTCTGTGTTTGCCTTTTCATTAGATGCCGTGCTATTGTCGAAGTTTGTGAATGTACCAATTCAAAAAGGGAAACTAGTTGATCTATGTTCAGGAAATGGGATTATCCCGTTGTTATTGAGTACTCGGACAAAAGGGTCAATTATAGGTGTTGAAATTCAAGAGCGGCTTTGTGATATGGCGCGTCGAAGTGTAAACTATAATGAGCTATCCCAGCAAATTGAGATGATTCATGGTGATTTGAAAGAGATAGTGAAGGAGATTGGGTATAGCAAATACGATGTAGTGACGTGTAATCCACCGTATTTTCCAACACCTTCTCAAGAGGAAATCAATAAAAATGAGCATTATGCAATTGCTCGTCATGAGATTATGTGTAACCTTGAAGACGTCATTCGAGTAAGCAGTCAATTGTTACGCCAAGGAGGAAAGGCTGCTTTTGTTCATCGTCCAGGGCGATTAATGGATATATTAAGTCTAATGAGGCAATATCGCATTGAGCCGAAGCGACTTCAGTTTGTCTATCCAAAACAAAATAAAGAAGCGAATACGATTTTAATTGAGGGCATTAAAGATGGGAACCCAGACTTAAAGGTGTTACCACCGCTTGTCGTCTATAATGAACAAAATGAATATAATCCAGACATTAGAAGGATTTTATATGGAGAGCAGTAAGCATTATTTTTATGTATTAGAATGCGCAGATACAAGCTATTATGCAGGTTATACAAATCATCTAGAACGCCGTGTAAATCTTCATAATCAAGGAAAAGGGGCCAAATATACGCGTGGAAGAACGCCTGTTTCACTTATTTATTATGAAACCTTTGATACGAAAAAGGAGGCTATGCAAGCTGAATATCGTTTTAAGCAGCTATCACGGCAGAGTAAACAGAAATGGATGAAAAAGGAGGAGTAGTATGTGGCAGCAGAAAAGTTTTGAAAGAGAAGGTCTCGAGCCGGCCTTGTATCTAGTACCAACCCCTATTGGCAATTTAGAAGATATGAGCTTTCGAGCTTTACGTATTTTAAAGGAAGCAGATGTTATTGCAGCAGAGGATACAAGAAATACGAAAAAGCTATGCAATTATTTTGAGATTACAACACCGATTGTAAGCTATCATGAGCATAATAAAGAGAATAGCGGCAGGCATATGCTGGATCGACTTCGTAACGGACAGGTAATTGCTTTAGTCAGCGATGCAGGAATGCCAACGATTTCAGATCCAGGTTATGAACTAGTAAAAGATGCAATTGCCGAGCAATTAAAGGTTATTCCGCTCCCGGGGGCAAATGCAGCTTTAACGGCTTTAATTGCTTCAGGTTTAGTACCACAGCCCTTTTATTTTTATGGATTTTTGCAAAGAGGGGCTAAACAGAAGAAGGAGGAGCTTCAGAGATTAAAGAAGATAGAAGCTACATGGGTTATGTATGAATCCCCTCATCGTTTAAAAGAAACATTAAAGCAGATGCTTGATATATTAGGAGACCGAAATATTGTTTTATGCCGTGAGTTGACGAAGAAGTTTGAAGAATTTATTCGTGGAACGATTAGTGAGGCATTAGCATGGGCAAATGAATCTGAAGTACGTGGTGAATTTTGTTTAATTATAGAAGGGGCTATGCCTGCCACAGAAGAGGAAGAAATCGTTTGGTGGAGTTCAATGGATTTAGTGAAACATGTAGATTACTATGTGGAAGCGAAAGGGCTTCAGTCGAAGGAAGCTATTAAGCAGGTTGCAAAAGATCGTGGGTTGCAAAAGAGGGAAGTGTATCAAGCCTATCATATTGAAGAATAAATACAAAAAAGCTACTAGATCCATCTAGTAGCTTTTTTTATATCTTATTTAGAAGCTTCGAAACTATTTTGAATTTCTTTAATAAGAATTTCAGCACCTTCACGGCTAAGAACTAATTTACCGCCTGCAAGTGTTAAGTTATCGTCAGATACTTCACCAGTTACTTGGCAAGTCATATTTGGTTTATATTTTTTTAGGATGATGCGCTCATCATCTACGTAAATTTCTAGAGCGTCTTTTTCTGCAATACCTAATGTACGGCGAAGCTCAATCGGAATTACCACACGACCTAATTCATCAACTTTACGAACGATTCCTGTAGATTTCATAACTAATAAAATCTCCTCTCAAATTTATAATCTATTATCTATTTTTTATTCGTCAATATTCGACAAACTTCTTATAAACCTATAATACCAGCCATTCCCAAATACGTCAATGATTTTATTTTTTATTATTACTGTATTTTTTGAGTGGTCAAATGCCCATATATCAAGGGTTTATTGTGCTTTTTATCCTTTTTATCCCATTATTTACCGAAAAATTTTTAAAGGGAAATTGAACGTTTGATAATGGTCAACAGAATTCGACACGGGTGTACGGCAATCGACATTTGCCAATGTTCATTATACTCATAAATTCAATATAATTCCAATGAAATGTTCAGTTTAGGTTACTTTTTTGTATATTTTTGTAAAAATATAGATTCCATTTGTATATGTATTGTTTGACGCAGGTATATTTTATTTATAAATGAGGCAATGATGATAAAATGAATGGCATTGTGTCCTTTTTAAAGAGGAGTTTATGTTTTCTAGTCGCATAGATGGACAGATAGCGTTAAAATAGGGGTAGCGGTTTCATGCAGTTTAGTGATATTTATAGAACTAGATTTGCAAAAGTTGAGGAGGAAGGAAAAGAATATGAAGGATAACCAAAAGACATTTTATATTACGACGCCTATTTATTATCCAAGTGGAAATTTACATATAGGTCATGCTTATACAACTGTGGCAGGCGATGCAATGGCTCGCTATAAAAGATTGCGTGGATTCGATGTCATGTACTTAACAGGGACCGATGAACATGGTCAAAAGATTCAACGAAAGGCAGAAGAACAAGGGATAACACCACAGCAATATGTCGATAATATCGTTTCAGGTATTAAAGATTTATGGAAAAAACTTGATATTTCTTACAATGACTTTATTAGAACAACAGAAGAGCGTCATAAAGAAGTTGTTTCCAAGATTTTTAAGCAGCTGCTTGATCAGGGAGATATTTATTTAGATGAATATGAGGGGTTATACTGTACACCTTGTGAATCATTCTTTACAGAGCGTCAAGTTGAAGAAAATGATGGAAAGTGCCCGGATTGCAACAGACCAGTTGAAAAGGTAAAAGAGGAATCATATTTCTTTAGAATGAGTAAGTATGCAGACCGTTTGCTGCAATTTTATGAAGAAAATCCACAATTTATTCAGCCGGAATCTCGTAAGAATGAAATGATTAATAACTTCATTAAGCCAGGTTTAGAGGATTTGGCTGTTTCGCGTACGACTTTTGATTGGGGAATTAAAGTACCAGGTAATCCGAAGCATGTTGTGTATGTATGGATTGATGCCTTAACGAATTATATTACCGCTTTAGGTTATGGGGCTAAAGATGAATCAAAGTATACCAAATATTGGCCGGCTAATGTTCATCTTGTTGGAAAAGAAATCGTACGCTTCCATACTATTTATTGGCCAATTATGTTGATGGCACTGGACTTACCATTACCGAACAAAGTGTTTGCACATGGTTGGTTATTAATGAAGGATGGCAAGATGTCAAAGTCAAAAGGAAATGTGGTCGATCCTGTTACATTAATTGATCGTTACGGGTTAGATGCGTTACGCTATTATTTACTGCGTGAAGTACCATTTGGTTCAGATGGAGTATTTACTCCAGAAGGCTTTATTGAACGTATTAACTTTGATTTAGCGAATGATCTTGGAAATCTACTTAATCGTACGGTTGCCATGATTAATAAATATTTTGATGGAGAAATTCCAGCTTATGTAGATTCAAAAGGTGAATTCCAACAGTCTTTATTAGAGATGAATAGGGAAACTGTGAAGAAATATGAAGAGGCTATGGAGAATATGGAATTCTCAGTTGCTTTGACGTCTATTTGGCAGCTTGTGAGCAGAACGAATAAATTTATTGATGAAACACAGCCATGGGTACTTGCAAAAGAGGAAGAAAAGCGCGATGAACTAGGAAGTGTAATGGTTCATTTAGCTGAAACATTACGTCGAGTGGCTATTTTACTAAAACCATTTTTAACACAGACGCCAGAAAAAATCTTTGCCCAATTAAATATTACTGATGAGATATTAAAAACGTGGGATAGCTTGGATGCTTTTGGACAAATTCCAGCTCAAACAAAGGTAATTAAGGCAGAACCAATTTTTCCTCGATTAGAGATGGAGGAGGAAGTCCAATATATTAAAGAGCAAATGCAGGGTGGAGCTCCAAAAGAGGAAGCAAAGGAAGAACCGAAAGAAATTGAAATTCCAGAAGTCGATGAAATTACAATTGATGATTTCATGAAGGTAGAGCTTAGAGTAGCACAAGTGCTAGAAGTAGAACCGGTGAAAAAGGCTGATAAACTTTTAAAATTACAACTAGATTTGGGCTATGAAAGACGCCAAGTTGTATCAGGTATTGCTCAATATTATAAACCGGAAGAATTAGTGGGCAAAAAAGTCATTTGTGTTACAAATTTGAAACCAGTAAAATTGCGCGGTGAATTATCACAGGGAATGATTCTAGCAGGAAGTAATGAAGGTGTATTATCCGTTGCAACTGTTGATGCAGCGCTTCCGAACGGCTCTAAAGTAAAATAAAAAACAGGTATTTAAAGATAGAGAAAAAAGCATAAAAATGTTTCATGTGAAACGTTTTTATGCCTTTTTTATGTATATTTTTACCAAATTCGATTTTTTTGTTACATATTTGTAATCGAATTGTGAAACATAAGCACTGTATTTCGTAATAAACTAATGGTAGAGAGGAAGATAGAAATGCTATTTGATACGCATGTACATCTGAACGCAGAACAGTTTGAAGAAGATTTGACAGAAGTAATTAAGAGAGCACAAGAAGCGGGAGTCGCTAACATGATTGTCGTAGGGTTTGATCGTCCAACGATTACAAGGGCAATGGAGTTAGTAGAAACATATGATTTCTTATATGCGGCTGTAGGCTGGCATCCTGTTGATGCAATTGATATGACTAATGCTGATTTAGAGTGGATCGAATCACTAGC
Source organism: Bacillus sp. JJ634 (assembly GCF_036962285.1). NCBI lineage: Bacteria > Bacillati > Bacillota > Bacilli > Caryophanales > Bacillaceae > Bacillus > Bacillus sp. JJ634. Next base: position 40,935 of record NZ_JBALMU010000027.1, on the reverse strand, counting down.
AGCACATCCAAAGGTCGTAGCAATTGGAGAAATGGGACTAGACTATTATTGGGATAAGTCACCAAAAGAAATCCAAATGGAGGTGTTTCGAAAGCAAATTCGTTTGGCTAGAAGAGTGAAACTACCAATTATTATTCATAATCGAGAAGCAACAGCAGATATTATAACCATTTTAAGAGAAGAAGAGGCATCTCTTGTAGGTGGTATTATGCATTGCTTTAGTGGCAGTGTGGAAACGGCAAAAGAATGTTTAGAGATGAACTTTTATATTTCTCTCGGTGGGCCAGTTACATTTAAAAATGCCAAAAAACCGAAGGAAGTTGCAGCAGAAGTTCCACTAGATCGCTTGCTTATTGAAACCGATTGTCCGTACTTAGCTCCGCATCCTTTTAGAGGAAAAAGAAATGAACCGGCTTATGTGAAACTAGTAGCTGAGCAGATTGCAAGTATTAAACAAGTTTCAGTAGAAGAGGTTGCACGCATTACAACAGAAAATGCTAAAAAAATATTCGGCATAAATTGACAATTTCCTTTGTGAATATTTGCCCAATAATTGTCTATTTCTCGTCAATTCCCAAAAATTCTACAAATCTCATGTCTATCAATGATTAATGTTGTCGAGAATTCACCCTTTTCAATTTCATAGACACTAGTCATAATAGGAACTAATTTCCTAACAATGAAAAAAACAGGTGGGTTGACATCTTGCTGAGTATGTCTTTATAATCACCGAGAGGAAGGAGGAGTTTTTCATTTTTGTAGAAACTATGAAGAACTTAGTTCCCAAGTCTTTTGGGATAAAGCGAACAACCAATGCTATTTGTAGTGTACTTGTGCTTACGATAGTGGTTGGAATCCTGTTTTATCAAGGTACAAAGCAGACGATTACTGTCAGCATTGATGGACAAGAGCAAGTAGTGCGCACACATGCCGCTACTGTAGATGAGATATTAAAAGAGTTAGAGATTCAGGTCAAAGCTGAAGACTATATATTGCCCTCGAAAAACAGTCAGTTGAAAGAGGATGTACAAGTAGTCTGGAAACCTGCTCAACAAGTAGCATTACTTCAGGACGGCAAGGAAACAAAAGTATGGACAACAACTGATACAGTAGGTGAGTTGTTAAAGGAACAAGACATTGAAGTGACACAACATGATAAATTGAGTCCTGCTAAAAAGACCCCTATTAAAGAAAAAATGGAAATTTCCGTTGAAAAAGCCTTTCCACTCACTTTAGTAGTGGGAGGTAAGAAAAAGCAAGTGTGGTCAACTTCGACTACGGTCGTTGACTTTTTGACGCAACAAGGTGTGAAGCTCAATGAATTAGATAGAGTTGAGCCGAAATTATCGGAAAAAGTTCAAGCAAAGAATACAATAAACGTCACTCGAGTTGAAAAAGTCACCGATGTAGTGGAATCACCAATCGAATATGACATTGTGAAAAAAGAAGATGATTCCCTTTCAGAAGGAAAAGAAAAAATCCTGACAGAAGGGAAAAAAGGTCAAATTTCAACACAATATGAAGTCATAAAAGAAAACGGTAAAGAAGTGAAACGAAAAGTTATTGCTGAAAAGGTTATAAAAGAAAAGCAAGATCAGGTAGTCGCAGTAGGAACGAAGGCTCCTACTCCCACTGCTACTTATGCAAGTAATGTTAGTAGTTCATCAGGCGGAAAAGAAATATATGTTTCATCAACCGCTTACACAGCAAGCTGTAATGGTTGTTCCGGCGTGACAGCGACGGGAATGAATTTAAAGAGTAATCCACATGCAAAGGTGATTGCTGTTGATCCTAATGTCATCCCGCTTGGTTCTAAAGTACATGTTGAAGGATACGGCTATGCTGTTGCTGCCGACAAAGGTGGAGCGATTAAAGGAAATAAAATTGATGTGTTTATCCCTTCTAAATCTGAAGCCTATCGTTGGGGTGTCAAGAGGGTAAAGGTTCGTATAATCGATTAGAAGACTTTTAGCAGGAGATGATGTATCTCCTGTTTTTTATTTGTCTTTCTAGACGTATGATGCATGGGTTTTTAGATTCACAATATGTTTAACATCGCTTTTGCTTTATAATAAGACAAGTGCAAGAGCCTTGATTAGCAAGGTGATACGTATCAAGTAAGAATATATTTTGGTATCCTATACTGCATAGACGAGTGAAAACATAAAAAGGTTTCGTGATATGGAGGAAGAAATGAAAAAAATTAAGGAAATTATCGTAGTGGAAGGAAAAGACGATACCGTGGCCATTAAGAGAGCGGTGAATGCCGATACGATTGAGACAAATGGTTCAGCCGTGAATGAATCTGTTATTGAACAAGTTCGGCTTGCTCAGCAAACACGAGGCGTGATTATTTTTACTGATCCAGACTTTCCAGGTCAAAAAATTAGAAATACGATTTCGGAGCAAGTGAAGGGCTGTAAGCATGCTTTCATTACGAAACAGGAGGGATTGCCGAAATCTGGACGCGGTATTGGTGTGGAGCATGCATCTCCCGAGGCGATTCGCAATGCGTTGAAGGATGCACAATTAATGGATGAAGAGGCTCCTGAAGAAATTTCGCAGCAGGACCTTGTTGATGCAGGTTTAATCGGCGGGGCAGGTGCGAAGGATAGAAGAGTAAGACTTGGCGTACTGTTACGCATTGGCCACACAAATGGTAAGCAGTTATATAAACGTTTGAACATGTTTCAAATTTCGAAGAAAGCGTTTATTGAGGCAATGGTTCGGATAAATCAGGAGGAAAAGAATGAATAAAGACATTGCAACACCTATTAGAACAAAAGAAATCTTAAAGAAGTATGGTTTTTCTTTTAAGAAGAGTTTAGGGCAGAACTTTTTAATTGATACGAATATTTTAAATCGAATTGTAGACTTTGCAGAGCTGACAGAAGAAAGCGGTGCTATTGAGATTGGACCAGGAATTGGAGCTTTAACGGAACAGCTTGCTAAAAGAAGTAAAAAAGTGACAGCGTTTGAGATCGATCAGCGCCTGCTGCCTATTTTAGCGGATACATTGTCACCCTATCAGAATGTGAAGATTATTCATCAGGATATTTTAAAAGCCGATGTTCAGCAAGTGATTTCGGGAGAGCTTGCAGGTATACGTGATTTAATGGTTGTAGCGAACCTCCCTTATTATGTGACGACACCGATTATTTTAAAGTTATTAGCTGATCGTTTGCCGATTCGGGGGATTGTCTGTATGCTGCAAAAAGAAGTGGCAGACCGGATTGCGGCGAAACCGGGTACGAAAGAGTATGGTTCTTTATCTATCGCTATCCAATACTATACGGAAGCTGAAACGGTGATGATTGTTCCCAAAACAGTCTTTATGCCGCAGCCGAATGTAGATTCTGCAGTCATTCGATTGACGAAAAGAGAAAAGCCGCTCGTGGAAGTAAAGGATGAAGAGTTTTTATTTCAGGTGACACGTGCAAGCTTTGCCCAAAGAAGAAAAACCATTTTAAATAATTTATCCAGTCAGCTTCCAAGTGGTAAGGAGAAGAAGGAGCAAATTATTGAGGCCCTTGAAGAAACAGGTATTGATCCAACAAGACGGGGTGAAACGTTAACGATTGAAGAATTCGGGCGTTTGAGTGATGCTTTATTAGGGACATTTAAATAAAGATGGAAAATCAGCTAGGGGATGACCTCTAGCTTTTTTTATTGTCTAGCGATAGATGACTTCTTTTTCTGCGCCTTGCTGCCTTTTGTTAGTCGAAGGGTTTTAGACTTGTTCCATGTGAAACTACGATCTCGTGTGCCTGCCAGCTTGTGTAGCATGTTGGAAGGCTTCTGTTTTTATATTCACCATGGACTGTGCTTTTGCATACTGTAGAAAGATAAAGCACCTAACTTAAAGGAATCTTTCTCATGGGGTGAGACCATGACTGTGCAGATTAATGATATTGTTGGACGAATTTCATATGAGAGCGATATATTATTTCGCGTCATCGATATTCGGGAGGTAAATGGAAAGAAGCAAGCCATTTTATATGGAGAAGAGTTTCGGCTAATTGCAGATGCTCCTTTTGAAGATTTAGTAAAGATTCAGGAAGAAGAGCGAAATGAACGCCAACGTGCAACAAAAGAGCTACAAGAGCAATCCAATCGTCTCCTTACGCAAGATTTAGAATTACAGCAGCAAAAGAGCGGTTATGAATCGAGTAACGGATATCGATATGATGGGGATTATTTTCAAATACCGGGCAAGGTGCTTCATATTGATGGAGATGCATCTTATTTACGCAAGTGTTTGGATTTATATGCAAGGTTTCATATTCCTGTAAACGGTGTATTTTGTAATGAGAAAGAGATGCCATACAAAATCGGCGGCTTATTGGATCATTATCGACCTGATATTCTCGTCATTACAGGGCATGATTCTTATTCGAAATCGAAAGGCGATATAACGGATCTAAAGGCCTATCGCCATTCGAAGGAATTTGTCGAGACAGTTCGTGAAGCACGCAAAAAGGTAGCAAGCTTAGATCATCTTATTATTTTTGCAGGAGCTTGTCAGTCTCACTTTGAATCCATCATTCAAGCAGGGGCAAATTTTGCAAGCTCTCCTTCGCGAGTTAATATCCATGCTTTAGATCCTGTCTATATAGTAGGGAAGATTAGTTTTACACCATTTCGTGAGTATATACATGTATTGGATGTGCTGCGTAATACATTAACAGGGGAAAAAGGGTTAGGCGGCATTGAAACAAGAGGAGTCCTGCGAACAGGTTTGCCGTTTAAACCGATTCAAGAAGAAAAATAAGCTGCATTCTCATACAGATGTAGCTTATTTTCATGTAGAGCAAAACAGTTGTAACAGCTTTACATAATATTTCAATAATAGTGCCATACTATGGTTAGCCAATATTTTTAATGGATTTTATAATAAAAATTATTGACAAACATTTTTAAGTGCTGATATAATTTAATATTTTATTTGCGTTTCAACCTAGAATGTGATATACTATACTTAGTGAGGTGGACCGAAAATGCCAAAAACTTTAGCTGATATTAAAACGGCACTTGATTCAAACCTAGGAAAAAGGTTGCTTTTAAAGGCGAATGGTGGAAGAAGAAAGACTGTAGAACGTTTTGGAACGTTGGCGGAAACTTACCCGGCTGTTTTTGTAATTGAGCTTGACCAAGAGGAAAATGCGTTTGAAAGAGTATCTTACAGCTATGCGGATGTATTAACGGAAACCGTACAATTAACGTTTTTAAACAAACAACAAGAAATGTAATTAGAGTAAGCAGTAAACGTTATGTTTGCTGCTTTTTAGTTTTTATAAAAAGCTCATGATAATAAAGTTTCATGTGCACACTATAGATGTAGTAGCATGCAAAAGGAGCTGTTTCAATTGAGTAGAAGAAAAGGGATTATGTCAGAAGGTTTAAAGGAAGAACTGGCAAAGGAACTTGGTTTTTACGATGTTGTTCAGAAAGAAGGCTGGGGCGGCATTCGAGCTCGTGATGCAGGAAACATGGTGAAACTCGCCATTGAAAAAGCACAGCGTCAAATGATGGGGCAATAACAATCTTAGTCTGACTATACGACTTCATGCTATCTACACATCTAATCAGAACCAAACTCTTATTCCATGTATAAGCATAATCATTTATGTTTACATTGTGAATAATAGAGTTTGGTTCTTTCTTTAGGCGAGTCCGCTTTTCCCTTAGGTTCTTTGAAGAAATACTTAAATTTCATTTCATTGAAATTACACGGAAAAAACCTTTAGAATAGATTCAGATATGATAGAATAGGACAAGAACTTTTAAGAACGTTAAAGTAGGTGGAAATAGTGAAGCTCATGGAGAAGGCACCAGCTAAAATAAATTTGGCGCTTGATGTGCTTTTTAAGCGACCTGATGGCTATCATGAAGTAGAAATGATTATGACAACGGTGGATCTTGCCGATAGAATTGAATTGAAAGAGATTCCTGGGAAAAGTATCAAAATTCTATCTCATAATCGTTTTGTGCCAGACGATCATCGCAATTTAGCTTATCAGGCTGCACATATATTAAAAGAACGGTACAATGTGAATAAAGGCGTTTCGATTACCATTGAAAAGAATATTCCGGTTGCAGCTGGACTTGCTGGAGGAAGTAGTGATGCGGCTGCGACATTAAGAGGATTGAATAGATTATGGGGGCTTGGTCTCTCATTAGATGAATTAGCGGAAATTGGCGCAGAAATTGGTTCTGATGTCTCTTTTTGTGTATATGGAGGCACGGCGCTGGCAAAAGGTCGAGGTGAGAAAATTACTCATTTACCACCGCCTCCGAATTGTTGGGTTATTTTAGCTAAACCAACGCTTGGTGTTTCGACAGCGGATGTTTATAAACGCTTACAGCTTTCTGATATGGAGCATCCAGATGTGTACGGAATGATTGCAGCGATTGAAAATAATGATTATCAAAAAGTATGCAGTGGTTTAGGGAATGTATTAGAACAAGTGACGTTACCGCTTTATCCAGAAGTAGCAAACATTAAAAATCAGATGAAAACGTTTGGAGCAGATGCCGTACTAATGAGTGGAAGTGGTCCGACAGTTTTTGGGCTAGTGGAGCATGATTCTCGTATGCAAAGAATTTATAATGGTTTGCGCGGCTTTTGTGATCAGGTATACGCTGTTCGTTTGCTTGGAACTCAGAACCATCTTGAATAAATACGTACATTAGTGTTATAGTTACTATAAAATATTCGGAAATAAGACAGGGGGTGTTTTTGTGAAATTTCGTCGCAGTGAAAGACTTGTCGATATGACTAATTATTTATTAGAGCATCCAGGAGAACTCGTTTCACTAACTTTTTTCTCTGAAAGATATCAGTCAGCGAAGTCTTCTATAAGCGAAGATTTAACGATTATTAAAGAAACGTTTGAACAGCGAGGCATTGGCTCGTTAACGACCATTCCAGGTGCTGCGGGCGGTGTGAAATACATGGTATCTATCAAAGAAGAGGATGCAGCTGCCTTTATTGATGGGCTGTGTGAGACGATTGCAAGTCCGGAGCGATTACTTCCGGGCGGCTACCTATATATGACAGATATTCTAGGTGACCCGCAAACGGTAAATAAAGTGGGGCGCATTATTGCGGCTAGATATGCGAAAGCGAATGTTTCTGTTATTATGACGATGGCTACAAAAGGGATTTCGCTTGCTTATGCGGTTGCGAATTATTTGAATGTTCCCGTTGTGATTGTTAGAAGAAACAATAAAGTAACGGAAGGTTCGACGGTGAGCATTAACTACGTTTCTGGTTCCTCCAAGCGAATCCAAACGATGGTTCTTTCAAAAAGAAGCTTAGTGGAAGGTTCTAATGTGTTAATTGTAGATGATTTCATGAAAGCTGGCGGAACCATGAAAGGCATGGTAAGTTTGCTGGAAGAATTTAAAGCAACAGTAGCAGGTATTGCTGTACTTGTTGAGTCTGAACATAATGAGGAACGTCTGATTGAAGATTATATATCATTAATTAGATTGTCAGAGGTTGATGAAAGAGATAAAAAAATTAATGTAAGCCGCGGGAATTATTTTCTAAATGATTGAATAAAGGGGGAAATGAATATGAAAGCAGTACATACAAATGAAGCACCAGCAGCTATTGGTCCATATTCACAAGGAATTATTGTTAATAATGTGTTTTACAGCTCAGGTCAAATTCCACTTACTCCAGCTGGAGAGATGGTAACAGGCGATGTAAAGGAACAGACTCATCAAGTGTTCAGCAACTTACAAGCCGTTTTAAAAGAAGCGGGAGCGTCATTTGAAACAGTTATTAAAGCTACGGTTTTTATTAAAGACATGAATGATTTTGGGGCAATTAATGAAGTGTACGGAGAGTATTTTTCAACACATAAGCCAGCCCGTTCTTGTGTAGAAGTAGCTCGCCTTCCAAAAGATGCATTAGTTGAAATTGAAGTAGTTGCGCTCGTCAAATAAGACGAGCTTTTTTTTATAAGTATTGAAAAAAATATAAATAAATTCTAAATTTTCTAAAAAACTTACAATTCTTAGAAGGAGTTCTCCTTTTTTTGTTGAATTACTTAAATTAAAGTTTCATAACAACAAATAGGGATGGTGAACTTAATGGAAGTAACTGACGTAAGATTACGCCGTGTAAACACGGATGGACGCATGAGAGCAATCGCATCAATTACATTGGATAATGAATTTGTTGTTCATGATATTCGTGTGATTGACGGAAACAATGGTTTATTTGTTGCAATGCCAAGTAAACGTACTCCGGATGGAGAGTTCCGTGATATTGCTCATCCAATTAATTCCTCTACACGCGGTAAAATTCAAGAAGCTGTCTTAACAGAATATCATCGTTTAGGAGAACTTGAAACGGAATTAGAGGAAGCAGGAGCTGGCGCTTCTTTAGCTTAAAAAATCAATAAAATTTGCATCTAGGAGCCTACTACTTAGTAAGGCTCTTTTTATTACTGGCCATGTTAATGGAATATTGTTGATTTATACAAATGTTGGCTCATTTGTGCGAAACCACAATGTCACCCGTCTTCATTCACTTCCCCCACTATTCTTCAAAACTCCTGCTTATTTGAAAAATATGAAGAATTTATCTCACCCAAAATTGATAATAAAAGGTACTTTTAATTGTTACCTTGAAATGATTCGCTATTTAAGATAATATTTTTAATGGATAAAAAGGTTAAAATGGAGGCCTGTTATGAGGAATCGGTATGCAATAATATTGGCCGCGGGACAAGGTACAAGAATGAAATCAAAACTATACAAGGTTTTGCACCCAGTCTGCGGAAAACCAATGGTACAGCATGTTGTTGAACAAGTCAATCAACTTCAAATAGAAGAAATCGTAACCATTATTGGACACGGTGCCGAGCAAGTTCAAAAACAACTTGGTGATGTGTGTCAATATGCTTTGCAGGCTGAGCAGCTTGGAACAGCGCATGCAGTGATGCAGGCTGAAAGCGTTTTAGCTAAGCAAGAAGGAACAACTCTTGTCATTTGCGGAGACACGCCTTTAATCAAGGCGGAAACGATGGAGGCACTTGTTACTTTGCATGAAGAAACAGGAGCAAAGGCGACGGTTTTAACAGCCTACGCAGAGAACCCTGATGGATATGGTCGAATTATTCGCAATGCCAATGGACTTGTCGAAAAAATTGTCGAACATAAGGATGCGTCGGACGAGGAACGTGCTGTAAAAGAAATTAATACAGGTACGTATTGCTTTGACAATCAGGCGTTATTCCAAGCGTTACAACAAGTTTCGAATGACAATGTGCAGAATGAATACTACTTGCCTGATGTTATTGAAATTTTGAAATCTGCACAAGAGACTGTAACTGCATTCCAAACAAAAGACTTCGAAGAGACATTAGGTGTGAATGATCGTCTTGCTTTGTCACAGGCAGAGCAGATTATGCGTAAGCGAATGAATGAAACCCATATGCGTAATGGAGTGACGATTATCGATCCTGCAACAACGTATATTGAATCCGGTGTTAGTATTGGTCAAGATACAACGATTTACCCGGGTGTAACGATTGCGGGTCAAACAGTGATTGGAGAAGATTGTGTGATTGGACCGCATTCAGAAATTAAAGATTGCGAAATTGGCAAGGGAACGCATATTCATCAATCTGTTGCTCATTCCAGCAGCATTGGAAGCAATGTGAACATTGGTCCGTTTGCTCATATTCGACCACAATCTGAAATCCATGATTCTGTCAAAATCGGTAATTTTGTTGAAATTAAAAAGACAGTTTTCGGTGAAGGCAGCAAAGCATCTCATTTAAGCTATATTGGCGATGCAGAGGTAGGAAAAGGCGTCAATATCGGATGTGGTTCGATTACGGTCAATTATGACGGTAAGAAGAAGTATTTGACGAAAATTGAAGATGATGTATTTATTGGTTGCAATTCAAACCTTGTAGCACCTGTAACGGTTGGGAAGGGTGCCTATGTGGCAGCTGGTTCAACGATTACAGAAGACGTACCAGGTGAAGCATTGTCTATTGCCCGCGCTCGTCAGATTAACAAAGAAGATTACGTGAAAAACTTAAATTCTAATAATTAACCTATGGAGGTCATCATGTCAAACCAGTATTTAGATCCTAATTTAAAAGTGTTTTCATTGAACTCGAATGTTGGGTTAGCTCAAGAAATTGCTGATGCTATTGGAGTAGAGCTTGGTAAGTGTACGGTAACAAGTTTTAGTGATGGTGAAATTCAAATTAACATCGAAGAAAGTATCCGTGGTTGTGACGTTTTCGTCATTCAATCTACTAGCCAACCAGTTAATGAGAACTTAATGGAACTTTTAATTATGATCGATGCTTTAAAACGTGCGTCAGCAAAGACTATTAATATTGTTATGCCTTACTATGGATATGCGCGTCAAGATCGTAAAGCTCGTGCTCGTGAGCCAATTACAGCGAAATTAGTTGCGAACCTTTTAGAAACAGCTGGAGCACACCGTGTTGTGACGTTAGATCTTCATGCACCGCAAATTCAAGGTTTCTTCGATATTCCAATTGACCACTTAGTAGCTGTGCCACTTTTAGCTGATTACTTTGGTGGAAAAGAATTAGAAGATATCGTAATTGTTTCACCAGACCATGGTGGTGTAACACGTGCTCGTAAAATGGCAGATCGCCTAAAAGCACCAATTGCTATTATCGATAAGCGTCGTCCAAGACCAAACGTAGCAGAAGTTATGAACATCATTGGTAATATTGAAGGGAAAACAGCGATCTTAATCGATGACATTATCGATACAGCGGGTACGATTACACTTGCTGCAAATGCGTTAGTAGAGAGCGGTGCGAAAGAAGTATATGCATGCTGTTCACATCCAGTTCTTTCAGGCCCTGCCATTGAACGTATCCAAAATTCAACGATTAAAGAACTAGTTATAACAAACTCTATTGCTCTTCCGGAAGAAAAGAAAATCGAAAAAATTACTGAGTTATCTGTAGCACCTTTAATTGCTGAAGCAATTATCCGTGTTCATGAAGAGCAATCAGTAAGTACATTGTTTGATTGATGATAGATAGGTGTAAAAGACAGTGAGCGGCTTCGCTTGCTGTTTTTTTATGCATAAATTGGATACATAAGGGGAAAGATGATGTAGACTAGCTTGAATTTTTATAGAACTGGGAAGGTGAAGATGAAGATGAGCCATGTACTAGTAGCAAAAGAGCGGACAGACTTCAAACAATCTACATTAAGAGAATTACGTGAAAGTGGAGAAATACCAGCAGTAGTTTACGGAAGCGAGAATGGGAGTCAAGCAATTTCCTTGAATTATGCGGATTTGAAAAAAACATTGAAGGAAATCGGTCGAAATGGCATTATTTCATTAAAGTGTCAAGGTAAAGAACATCAGGTTATGCTTTCAGAATATCAATCTGATCCGTTAAAGCAAGAGATGTATCATGCTGATTTTCTAATCGTTGATATGTCGGAGGAAGTACAAGTAAATGTACGAGTTAATCTCGTCGGTCAATCAAGTGGTGTAAAAGATGGCGGAGTACTTCAGCAGTCTCTCCATGAAGTAACCGTTACTGCGACGCCAGGTGACATTCCAGAGTCGATTGATGTTGACGTGACAGAGCTTGAAGTGAATGAAACACTATATATTTCCGATTTAAATATGAAACAAGGTGTAACGCTTAATCATAGTGGTGACGAAGTAGTGGCCTCTGTCTTAGCCCCTCGCCAAGAACGAGAAATTAGTACAGGTGAACAACAAGAAAGCGGCATACCGACGAATGAAGAAGGGCGTGAAACAGCCGCTTCTCCAGAATCCCAAGCGTAGAGATTACGCTGGCTTCCTTTCTTTGTTTTAGATAAAAAAATAAACATGGTATAATAGGCGTAACACATTATGGGTTGCGCTTTTTTATTATGAAGGCTTTGTTATACTGTGATGCAACGTTTGGATTCACATTATTGTTTTACATAGCCTATATGAAAGACAAGGTAAATAATCAATAGCTTCATATAATTCTGTTATATAAAAGGGTAGAGATATATCCTTTTAGGTCTTGTGAAGCTTGCATTCCTCTAGAGATATGAGATACTATTTTTACTAATGTTTCCAAAAATGTATATAATAAAAGGTGACTCCATGAAACTTAGTTGTAACGGAGTGTGAAAAATGAAGTTAATCGTAGGTCTGGGTAACCCTGGAAAACAATATGAAAAAACGCGACATAATGTCGGGTTTGAAGTAATAGATGCATTATCTGATAAATGGTCTATTCCTTTAAATCAAGCAAAACATAAAGGAATATATGGGATGGGTGTAATTGATAACGAGAAGGTAATTCTGCTTAAACCGTTGACATATATGAATTTATCTGGTGAATCTATTTCAGCTGTTATGAGTTTCTTTAAAGTAGAAGTGGATGATGTTGTCGTGCTATATGATGATTTGGATTTACCTCCTGGTAAAGTTCGGCTGCGTCAAAAGGGAAGTGCTGGTGGGCATAATGGGATTAAATCAACCATTGCTCATCTTGGTACACAAAACTTTAACCGAATTCGGATTGGTATTGGGCGGCCTTCTGGACCGATGGCTATTTCAGATTATGTATTGGGGAAATTTACATCTGAGGAATGGCCAGAGATTATGAACACCGTTGAAAAAAGTGCTAATGCATGTGAAGCTTGGTTAAAGACGCCTTTTTTACAAGTAATGAATGTATATAATCAATAATGTATGAGGAAAAATATCTTTCTTGCTTAATGAATAAAAATCCCTTATTTCTGTTCATACTAATGGCAATACAGTATAGGGGGTTACTATATGGCTCTCCATTATCATTGCCGTCATTGTGGAATCAAGCTGGGCACTATTGAAGAACAGCAGATACAAGCGGCACAGTTAGGGTTTAACCAGCTGAGTGATGAAGAAAGGCAAGAGATGATCGTTTATGACTCTTCTGGAAACATTCAGGTTAAGTCGATTTGCGAAGATTGTTATGAATCATTGCAAAGAAATCCAGAGTTATATCAAAACGATTATATTATTCATTAAGCGGGAGGAGCTTTGGATAAATTCCAAAGCATTTTTCCGTTTGTCTTCATTTACTAATATTGCAAAAAAATCAATAGCATCATATAAAGGATTCTTTTAGTTAGTATATTGACTGTGTGAAGCCATGTTGGTGATTTTATAATTTTTGGCACATTTTAGCTCTGCTCCATGAAATAAGCTAAAACCGAAAAGCCTTCTATAACAAAGTAAACAGGGTAAATGATTGGATAGAAAAAAGCATAATTTTGATTTTATAGGGAGGAGGGGCAAAGATGGTGAATGGATTACAAAATTTGTTCTCCAAGCACGATAATGTCCATTCGTTAATAGCGGGTATTGATGAAGGATTAAAGGAACAATTGGTTTCTGGTTTAACTGGTTCATCAAGGTCGATGCTTGTGGCATCTATCTATGAACAAACGAATAAGTCAATTTTATTAGTGACACATAATCTTCTACAAGCGCAAAAATTTCAAGAGGATTTATTGAATTTTATTCCGGAAGAAGAGCTTTATGTGTTTCCTGCAAATGAGTTAATTGCAGCAGATTTAAGTGTTGCCAGCCCCGAATTAAGGGCGCAGCGAGTAGAGACATTAAATTTTTGGTCGCAAGGGAAGAAAGGCGTTGTTATTGTCCCGATTCCTGGTATTCGTAAGTTCCTTTCACCAAAAGAGGTATGGAAGAAGTACCAGCTGTCCTTTCAAGTGGGGGCTGATATTGAGCTGGAGGAAACATTACATAAATTAATTACTATGGGATATAGTCGTACGGAGATGGTTTCTTCACCAGGTGAATGTAGTATTCGCGGTGGGATTATTGATTTGTATCCGATTACCGAAATGAATCCAATTCGAATTGAATTATTTGATACAGAGATCACGTCGATTCGAACATTTTCTTCTGATGACCAACGTTCTATTGAAAAGCTTTCTCGAGTGACAGTTGGACCAGTAAGTGAAGCTTTACTAGAAGATGAACATCTTAACAATATAATGACAAAGCTTGAAAGAAACTTAAGTAAGAGTTTGAAAAAGTTTAAAGATGATAAAGTGAAGGAACAGCTTGCTGAGACAGTGGGGCATGAATTAGAGCAATTAAAACAAGGACAGAAGCCGGATCAAATTTTTAAGTATTTCAGTTTAGCGTACGATAAACCGGCTAGTTTAATAGATTATCTTCCTGATGATGGAATTGTTCTTTTGGATGAAATCAGTCGGATTCAAGAAATTAATGAATCATTAGAGAAAGAAGAAGCCCAGTGGTACACCGATTTATTAGGTGAGGGGAAAATTGTTCATGATGTGAAGTTAGCTCATGACCTGCCGAGTTTAATTACGCATTCTTCTTATCCATTCATTTATTTATCATTATTTTTACGCCATGTACCGCATACAAATCCACAGAATATCGTGAACGTGGCTTGTAAGCAAATGCAGAACTTTTATGGACAAATGAATGTATTTAAAGCAGAGGTTGAGCATTGGAAAAAAGGACAGTACACCGTTGTGATTCTTGGTCAGGATGAGGAACGCATGAAGAAGATTCAGGGGGTGCTGGCAGATTACGATATCGAAGCTGCTGAATTAAAGGATTCTAGTCATTTACAGCCAGGCCAAGTTCAAATTTTGCGTGGTAGTTTAAATAGTGGTTTTGAAATGACGATGGAAAAAATCGTGATTATTACAGAAACGGAACTATTTAATAAAAGGGCAAAAAAATCGAGTCGCAGGCAGAAATTATCGAATGCAGAACGAATTAAAAGTTATTCTGAGTTAAAAGTAGGGGACTATGTTGTTCATGTAAATCATGGAATTGGGAAGTACTTGGGAATTGAAACATTAGTTATTAATGGCGTTCATAAAGACTACCTCCATATCCGTTATCAAGCAGACGATAAGTTGTATGTACCTGTTGATCAAATTGACCTTGTTCAGAAATATGTCGGTTCGGAAGGGAAAGAACCAAAGCTTTATAAACTGGGTGGAACAGAGTGGAAACGAGTGAAAAGTAAGGTTCACTCCTCTGTGCAAAATATCGCAGACGACTTGATTAAATTGTATGCCGAGCGGGAAGCGGCAAAAGGGTTCGCATTCTCACCAGACGGAGATATGCAAAGAGAATTTGAATTATCCTTTTTATACAATGAAACGGAAGATCAGTTGCGGTCGATTGCTGAAATTAAGAAAGATATGGAGCGGGAAAGACCGATGGACCGCTTGCTTTGTGGCGATGTAGGGTACGGAAAGACAGAGGTGGCTATTCGTGCTGCTTTTAAAGCGATTGCCGATGGAAAACAGGTAGCCTTTCTTGTTCCAACAACGATTTTAGCTCAACAGCATTATGAAACATTACGAGAACGTTTTCAGGATTTCCCGATTTCCATAGGTTTGATGAGTCGTTTTCGAACGAGAAAGCAACAAACAGAAACGGTAAAAGGTCTGAAGACAGGCACTATTGATATCGTTGTTGGTACACACCGGATTTTATCGAAGGATATTCAATATCATGATTTAGGCCTTTTAATTATCGATGAAGAGCAACGTTTTGGAGTGACGCATAAAGAAAAAATTAAGCAATTGAAGACGAATGTGGATGTGCTGACGTTAACAGCAACGCCGATTCCTCGTACCCTTCATATGTCGATGCTCGGGGTTCGAGATTTATCGGTTATTGAAACACCGCCAGAAAATCGTTTCCCTATTCAAACCTATGTGATGGAGTATAATGGAGGATTGGTGAAAGAGGCCATTGAGCGAGAGCTGGCTCGAGATGGTCAAGTCTATTTCCTCTATAACCGTGTGGAAGATATTGCGCGTAAAGCAGAGGAAATTGCTATGCTCGTTCCTGATGCTCGTGTGACATTTGCGCATGGCCAAATGACAGAGCAGGAATTGGAAGCCGTGATGTTTGGTTTCTTAGAAGGAGAATACGACGTATTAGTAAGTACGACGATTATTGAAACCGGTGTTGATATTCCGAACGTAAATACGTTAATTGTGTATGATGCAGATCGAATGGGTCTTTCCCAACTGTATCAGCTTCGCGGGCGAGTTGGACGTTCAAATCGAGTGGCGTATGCTTTCTTTACGTACCGAAAAGATAAAGTGCTAACAGAGGTAGCTGAAAAACGCCTGCAATCGATTAAGGAGTTTACTGAACTTGGTTCCGGATTCAAGATTGCAATGCGCGACTTATCCATTCGTGGAGCGGGGAACTTGCTTGGAGCCCAACAGCATGGATTTATTGATTCGGTCGGTTTTGATTTGTATTCGCAAATGTTAAAAGAAGCGGTAGAAGCAAAACGTAATGAGCAACCGGCAGAAGAAAAAGTATCACTGGATATGGATATTGAAGTAGACGCCTATATACCAGATGCGTATATTGCTGATGGTCATCAGAAAATCGAGATGTATAAACGATTTAGAGGCATTACTTCAATTGAAGAAGTGAAAGAGCTGCAAGAGGAAATGAGAGACCGTTTTGGTGAATATTCAGAAGAAGTTCATTATTTATTTTTAATGGCTGAAATGAAAGTTTATGCGATGAAAGCTGGTATTGAAAGCATTAAACAATTAAAACAGGTTATTACCATCTTATTTTCAGAAAACGATACACAAAAAGTTAATTTAAAACAGGTGAGCGAGCTTACCGCGAAACATAGTAGAATGATTAGCTTGGGTATGGAAGGGAAATGCTTAAAGCTGGCTGTTCATACGAAAGGTATCGAGCAATCTAAATGGTTTAAGGTGTTATTTGAGCTTGTGGAGGGACTTCAGCAGGCCAAACAAGAAGTACAAATAGCGGAAAAAAATTAATCGGAATAACCGACTCTGTCTTAGTTACTCATTTAGAATAATCTATATAGGAAAGAAATATTTCTTCAATATGTATAGAACTTTCCATTAGTAAAATACTAGTGCTATAGCGCTCCGCACAATGGTTACTAAGATATACATCCAAATCAATTTAGATGAAAGTGAGGCAACATAAGATGAAAGCAACTGGTATTGTTCGCCGAATTGATGATTTAGGAAGAGTCGTAATTCCGAAAGAAATCCGAAGAACTTTGCGTATTCGTGAAGGAGATCCTTTGGAAATCTTCGTCGACCGCGACGGAGAAGTAATTTTGAAAAAATATTCGCCGATTAGTGAATTAAGTGACTTTGCTAAAGAATATGCGGAAGCGCTATATGATAGTTTAGGGAATCCTGTATTAATATGCGACCGTGATACATACATCGCTGTAGCAGGTGGTTCCAAGAAAGAGTACTTAAATAAAAGTGTAAGTGAACTAGTTGAGAAGATTATGGAAGATCGCAATTCTACAATTGCTTCTCCAAAAGGTCAAATTTCATTCGTCGATGGCATTCATGAAGAAGTGCAATCATATGCAGTGGCTCCAATTATTGCGAACGGTGACCCAATCGGTGCTGTTTTGATTCTTGCTAAAGAAGCGGCAGTAGGCGATGTAGAGCAAAAATCTGTTGAGACAGCGGCTAGCTTCCTTGCACGTCAGATGGAGCAATAAAATAAGAGTTAGACAGGCTATTGATTAAATAAGGAGAAGGGACAGCGATATAGAGCTGTCCTTTTTCTGTAGATTAAGAAAGCATAAAAATGTCTAAGTTAAGCAAGTTGCCTGCTTGACTGGAGCTGCTTTTTGATTGCTAAAATATGCTATAATAACAACCACATAGAAATGAAGTGGGGTATTAGCATGGTTAATCAGCCGTATTCAGCATCGAAGGAGTTCTTTCGCGGTGCATTTATTTTAAGTATTGCGGCTATTATGGTAAAGGTATTAAGCGCAGCTTATCGAATACCTTATCAAAATATTGTAGGGGACATCGGCTTTTACATATACCAGCAAGTATATCCGTTTTACGGAATTGTGCTTACGTTGTCGACGCTCGGTCTTCCTATCGTCATTTCGAAGCTTATTGCTGAAGGAAAGTTTGCTCAAAGGGATATATTGGCTGCCTCTTTTCTTATGTTAGGTGTAATCGCGCTCGTGAGTTCCACGAGTCTTTTTTTAGGAGCGGATTGGTTAGCAAATAAAATGGCAGATCCTCGTTTAGCTGAACTGCTGAAAATTTTGTCCCTGTCCTACTTATTGATGCCTTTAGCCGCCGTCTTTCGTGGATATTTTCAAGGAAATCATGAGATGCTCCCAACAGCGAGTTCACAAGTTGCTGAGCAGTTCGTTCGTGTGCTTACTATTCTTGTTTTCACACCCATCTTGATTCACCAAGGGTATTCTTTGTATGATGCAGGAGCAGGGGCCGTTTTCGGTTCAATCACAGGCGGACTAACGGGGCTTATTCTTTTACTGATTTTTTTTGTGCGATATAAAAAAAGGAAAAGAGTTCAGCTTAATGCACTTCAGCTTCGACAGTTTCCGCTGATTATGAAAGTATTAATATTTCAAGGCTTGGCCTTTTGTATATCTAGTTTAATCCTCGTTTTCCTTCAGTTGATGGATTCACTGCATTTATATGCGTTACTAAGGCAAGCTGGAATTGCTGAGATGACAGCAAAAGAGTGGAAGGGGATATATGATCGTGGTCAACCGCTGCTTCAATTAGGGACGGTTGTAGCGAACTCACTCTCGTTAGCACTTGTTCCATTGATTGCAAGATATGGTAAGAGTCAAAATGAACAGGAGCTGCTTTCAAAAATCAGATTATCATTGCGCGTAAGCCTTATGATTGGCTCAGCTGCAACAGTAGGACTTATTTGTCTAATCAAACCTGTGAATAAGATGTTATATACCGATAGTCTTGGCTCAGTGACACTTGCTATTTTTTCCGTATCGATTGTACTTTCATCCCTTATTATGACAATGGCTGCTGTCATTCAAAGCTTAGGACACTATATAGCCCCTATATTCATTGTGGCAGCAGGAGTTGTCGGAAAGTGGTTCTTAGATGTGTGGCTAATTCCGCATTATCATATAAATGGAGCCGCTGTGGCAACTGTCCTTTCCTTGTTAGGAATGACAATTGGTTTTTCTTGCGTCTTAAAAAGTGATGTGAAACAATCATTATGGATAGGAAAAGATATAGGAATTGTTATGCTTAGTGTTGGATGTATGGCATGTACATTATGGGGATTTAATATGGCGGCGGATTGGCTTGTTCCGAGTGAAACAAGAATGATGGCTACAATTCAAGCGCTGTTTGGTGTTGTTCTTGGTGCACTTGTTTTTGGTGTTATTATTTTACGTACAGGTTTGTTTAAACAAGACGAATTGATGCTTTTGCCATTTGGTAATCAATTAGAGCGATTGAATAAATGGAATAGGAGTAATGAATAACATGACAAATATGATTACAATCATTGGTCTGGGCGCGGGGGATTTGAATCAGCTCCCACTCGGGATTTATAAGAAGCTTAAGCAGGAAAAGACGTGCTTGGTTCGAACAATGGATCATCCCGTTATTGAAGAGTTAAAAGCTGAAGGGGTGGGGTTTATTAGCTTTGATGCCGTTTATGAAAAGCATGATGGATTTGAAGCTGTTTATGAGGAAATATCCGAAACGCTTTTACAAAAGGCTTCCACTCAACCTATTTTATATGCGGTACCAGGACATCCAATGGTTGCAGAAAAAACCGTGCAATTACTATTAGAAAAAGGTCCAGAGCGCGGCATTACCATTCAGGTAGAAGGGGGACAAAGCTTTTTAGATGCGTTGTTTCAGGCGGTAAAAATGGATCCTATTGATGGATTTCAATTACTGGATGGAACAGCTCTTCATCGGGATGAATTGCAGATTACTCAACATATGATTATTGGACAAGTATACGATATGTTTACTGCTTCCGAAGTGAAGCTGACGCTGATGGAGAAGCTTCCGGATGATTATAATGTATATATCGTGGCAGCTGCAGGGAGCACACAGGAAAAAGTGACGAAAGTTCCATTATATGAGCTTGACCGTCAAATGGAGTTAAGTAATTTAACGAGTGTATATGTGCCACCAGTTAAAGAGGACGAATTGCAATACCGTGAGTTTTCTAAGCTGCGTCAAATTATTGCTAAGCTTAGAGGACCGAATGGCTGTCCGTGGGACCAGAAGCAAACACATGAGAGTTTAAAGAAATATTTAATCGAAGAGGCCTATGAACTAATTGATGCTATTGATGAGCAAGATGATGAGGAAATGATTGGAGAATTAGGAGATGTTCTTCTGCAAGTAATGCTTCATGCACAAATTGGAGAAGATGAAGGCCTGTTTACGGTCGATGATGTTGTCGAAAGTATTTCTGCAAAAATGATTCGTCGTCATCCACATGTATTTGGTGATATTCAAGTAAGTGGAGAAGAAGAGGTTGTTGTCAATTGGCAAAAAATTAAGGAAGAAGAAAAGGGAGAACAAGCAGAAGAGTTTGTTTCTTTACTGGCAGATGTAGAGAAATCCTTGCCAAATTTAATGCGTGCAGAAGCGTATCAAAAGCGAGCGGCAAAAGTTGGATTTGATTGGGATGAAGCAATAGAAGCATGGCAGAAAGTTCGTGAAGAAATAGAAGAAGTGGAGGCAGAAATAAAACGCCAAACGCCAAATATTACCCACATTCAAGATGAACTGGGCGATGTATTTTTTGCACTCGTTAACGTGGCGCGCTTTTATAAAATCGAGCCCGAGGAAGCTGTATACCGAGCAAATCAAAAGTTCTACCGCCGTTTTACTTATATTGAGGATCGTGTTCGCCAAGATAAGAAAAAATTTTCGGATTATACATTGGCTGAGCTTGATCATTTTTGGAATGAGGCAAAGAAAAAAGGATTGTAAGAGAAGGAGGAATCTGCTATGTCAATGAGATTAGATAAGTTTCTAAAAGTATCACGTTTAATTAAGCGCCGTACGTTAGCTAAGGAGGTGGCCGATCAAGGTCGTATTTCCATTAATGGAGTACAAGCGAAGGCGAGCTCGAATGTAAAAGAAGGAGATGAGCTGACGGTTCGCTTTGGCCAAAAACTTGTTACGGTTCGCATTGATAAAATTCAAGAGACAACAAAGAAGGAAGCGGCTGCCGAAATGTATACAGTCGTAAAAGAAGAAAAGCTAGGAAGTGAACAGTAAAAGGAGGCTTGTTCTATTTCTCTTCATCCCCACATACATTTTTAGAAAACTAGTGTTATTGTGAGGGATGAGAATGAGCCAATATGTAGACCCGAACTCAAGCTATTCTAAAGGAACTGTACCAGAACATGATGTGACGATGAGAGGTCGACGCTTACTAGATATTACAGGTGTGAAGCAAGTAGAAAGTTTTGATAATGAAGAATTTTTGCTTGAAACATCGATGGGATTTCTCTCGATCCGCGGGCAAAATTTACAGATGAAGAATTTAGACGTCGATAAAGGTATTGTCTCAATTAAAGGGAAAATCTTTGACCTTGTTTACTTGGATGAACATTCAGGGGAGAAAGCTAAAGGCTTCTTTGGCAAGTTATTCAAATGACGTTAACGACGCAATTTTATACGTTACTAGTAATGGTAGGGATGGGCAGTTTTTTTGGAGCTGCCCTCGATACGTATAGTCGATTTTTAAAGCGTGCTGAACGAAAGCGCTGGATTGTATTTATTCACGATGTGTTATTTTGGGTGATCCAAGGGTTACTCATTTTTTATGTTCTATTTTTAGTGAATGAAGGGGAATTTCGCTTTTATTTATTTCTTGCCTTATTATGCGGCTTCTCTGCTTACCAAGCGTTATTTAAAAATATTTACCAACGCGGATTAGAAATGCTTATTACTATCGTAATTAAATTATACGAATTTACATTAAAGGCATTTCACTATTTACTATTCCTTCCGATAAAATGGATAGCAGTCACAATTTTCACCTTGTGTATAGGCATTTTTAAACTGGTATTTGTTTGTATAAAGTGGCTAGGTAAGTTTATTTTGCTTATTTTACGGATCATTTTTAAACCGCTTCAGTGGATTTTGATAAAACTATGGGAAATGCTGCCGGATACTGTTACAAAAAAGGTCGTAAAGTTTTATAAAAAATTGACAGGAATTTTAATGAAATGCAAGAATGTAATAAAGACATTTTTTAATAGGTGGAGAAAAGAAAAAGATTGAGGTGGAAGGGAATGAAGAGCCTCCGCAAAATAAACGTAACAAAAATGGAAAATGAGTATGTTGTCCAACAAGAAAAAAAAGCTCAGTCCATGAAGAGAAAGAAGCGAGGGTTAAGGCGGCGATTAATGCTATATGGAATCTGCTTGTTCGCTTTTTTCATTTTTGCTGTAGTGACTATCGTATCTCAAAATGCTGCATTGGATGAAAAAGCGCAACAGAGGGAAAAAATCGATAACGAATTAGCGACGCTTAAGAAGGAAGAAAAGGTACTTAAAGAAGAAATTGTAAAGCTGAATGATGATGAGTATATAGCGAAAATCGTAAGACGGGATTACTTCTTATCAGAAGAGGGAGAAATTATTTTTAATTTACCAAAAAATGATGAAGACAGTGACTAATATTGACACTGTTTTTTTCCTTTCGTATTATAATAGATAGTGAAGCGATTTTGAACATTTCTAAGGAGGAACATTTTTTTTATGTCAATCGAAGTAGGCAGCAAGTTACAAGGTAAAGTAACAGGCATTACAAATTTTGGTGCGTTCGTAGAATTACCTGAAGGTGCAACGGGACTTGTCCATATCAGTGAAGTAGCTGATAACTATGTAAAAGATATTAATGATCATCTTAAAGTAGGCGATGCTGTAGAGGTAAAGGTCATTAATGTTGAGAAGGATGGTAAAATCGGCTTATCTATTAAGAAAGCAAAAGATCGTCCAGAAGGACAATCATCTTATTCACAACGTCCGCGCCAAAATAGAGGAAATGACCGTTCTAAGGATTTTCGTTCTAAAGATAATTTCCGTCCAAAGGAAAATTTTGAGACAAAAATGGCAAAGTTCTTAAAAGATAGTGAAGACCGCTTATCTTCCCTCAAACGCAATACCGAAACAAAACGGGGAGGTAGAGGAGGAAGACGCGGGTAGACTGCTGCTGAAAATCATATTCTAGCAATGATCCTGTGAAACCATTTCATATTTTATATAAAGGCAAGCCTTAAAGGGCTTGTTTTTTTATGGTCGAACTTTCTATAAATCTGTTTTATAAAGCTATAAAAAATGCCTTAGGCTTTCTTCTATTAATAGAGAATGAGCCTAAGGCATTTTTGATGATGACCCCTACGGGATTCGAACCCGTGTTACCGCCGTGAAAGGGCGGTGTCTTAACCGCTTGACCAAGGGGCCTATTTAAAAATGAAAGATAGCGGCGGAGGGGATCGAACCCCCGACCTCACGGGTATGAACCGTACGCTCTAGCCAGCTGAGCTACACCGCCATGATACTCTTTTTAAGCACAAGATATATCTTACAATCGCCTTATAAAATTGTCAATAAAAAATTAACCTTTTGTCGTTTTCTAGCATTAGGAAAAATATACTAATGATTTTTTGCGAAAATCAGCTAAAAAAAGGGGGATTTTGAATAGGAAATGGATGTGAATGTTTGGAAAAGGCCCATACGCCTTTAAAAACCTGTATACATGTGGATGTTCAAGGAGAATTCCGTCGAACATTTTTTATAGCCACTTTTAAAATTATGACAAAAAATTGAACAAGCACTCTTTATAATAAAACACACTAAGAAGGATAGGAGTGTGTGTAATGGAAAAAGTGAATCGAAGCTTAATAGAGCCTTTAGGTGAAGTTCAACTGAAGAATGTGAAGGCAGGGGCTATTAATTGGTTTCAAAAGCTACAGGTTAAAATGGAGGATTTATTTTCCAATAAAGGAATTCCAGTAGCTATTATTGGCTTTCTTTTAGGAAGAGCCTTAATTCTGTCACAACTAGCTCCATTTGCACTACCGTTTTTCGCAGCTGTTTTCTTAATACGAAGAGATCATGCCCCATTAGCCCTCATTGGTTTACTTGCAGGAGCTCTCACTCTTCATTATTCTAACAGTCTTGTCATCTTTGCATCGGTCTTTTTATTCCTTATCCTTCATAAAATAAGGAAGCCGGATATCGAAGGGCAATTTAAGACAATCGCACTGTATGTATTTACTTCCTTATTCTTGGCCAATTTAGCCGAGCACTATCTTATCTTTCAATCCATTCAACTTTACGATCTTATGATGATTGGCGTTGAAGCGGGATTAGCGATGATTTTAACGTTAATCTTTATTCAATCTATTCCACTTCTATCGATTAGAAAAAGATCACCAACGTTAAAAACAGAAGAAATTATTAGCATTATTATTTTGCTGGCTTCTGTGATGACAGGAACGATAGGTTGGGTCTTTTATGATATATCATTAGACCATGTTCTTTCACGATACCTTGTACTTCTATTTGGACTGGCAGGTGGTGCGGCTATCGGTTCAACCGTAGGAGTCGTCACAGGTTTAATATTTAGTTTAGCGAGTATAGCTAGTCTCTATCAGATGAGTCTACTTGCTTTTGCAGGTTTACTTGGGGGCCTATTAAAGGAAGGGAAAAAAGCCGGGGTTGCAATTGGTTTATTAATTGCGACGCTGTTAATTGGTTTATACGGTGAAGGGACAGGTAATATTATGATCACCCTCTATGAATCATTAATTGCAGTCGCATTATTTCTCTTAACTCCCACTTCATTAATTCATAAAATTTCTAAACATATCCCTGGGACGACAGAGCATATGGATGAGCAGCAGCAATATGCCCGTAAAGTTCGTGATGTAACAGCTCAACGAGTCGAGCAATTTTCTCACGTGTTTGAAGCTCTGTCTAACAGTTTCTCACAAATAGATGAATATGGAATAAAGGAGGAAGAAGAAAAAGAATTTGATTACTTTTTAGGGAATGTGACTGAAAAGACATGTCAAATGTGCTTTAGAAAAGAACAATGTTGGGTGAAGAACTTTAATACAACTTATGAAGGCATGCACGAAATTATGTATCAACTCAGTGAAAATGATGGGCAGCTTCCACAAAAAACGGCGAATGAGTGGGGGAAATATTGCCGCTCAGGTCCTAGAGTCATTGCGGCCATTGCACATGAGCTTACTTTTTATGAAGCTAATCAAAAATTAAAAAGAAAGGTAAGGGAGAGCAGAAGATTAGTTGCAGATCAATTGCGGGGAGTATCCGCAGTTATGGAGGACTTCGCTAAAGAAATTCAAAGAGAAAGGCAAAGCCATCATCAACATGAAGAATTAATTATGGAGGCGATTCAAGATTTTGGCCTTCATATTGGCCATATTGAAATCTATAACTTAGATCAAGGGAATGTCGATATTGAAATGAGAGTACCTTACTGCCAAGGGAGAGGAGAGTGTGAAAAGTTAATAGCACCAATGCTATCAGATATATTAGGAGAAACTGTAGTTGTTCATTCAGAGCAATGTGCAACGAATCCAGCTGGGGAATGCGAAGTCGGTTTCGTTCAGCTAAAAAGTTTGTAGTTGAAACGGGTGTTGCTCATGCGGCCAAAGGGGGCGGTCTTGTTTCGGGAGATAGCTATACAACACTTGAGATTGGGAGTGGTAAATATGCAGTAGCTATTAGTGATGGAATGGGTAACGGAGAAAGAGCACATTTCGAAAGCATGGAAACATTAAAGCTGTTACAAAAGTTTTTACAGTCAGGGATTGAAGAGAAGATTGCTATTAAATCAGTAAACTCCGTATTATCTCTCCGCACGACCGATGAAATTTTTTCAACGCTGGATTTAGCCATGATTGATTTACAAGATGCTAAAGCAAAATTTTTAAAAGTCTGTTCGATTCCAAGTTTCATAAAAAGAGGAGATAAAATTATTAAAATTGAATCTAGTAACTTACCAATGGGGATTATTGAAGACTTTGATGTAGATGTAGTATCAGAACAGCTGAAAGCAGGCGATGTGCTGATCATGATGAGCGATGGTATTTTTGAAGGACCAGATCATATCGAAAATATTGAATTTTGGATGAAGCGGAAAATTAAAGAGCTGAAAACAGATGATCCACAAGAGATTTCCGATTTAATTTTAGAAGAAGTCATTCGAACGAAAGGAGTAATTGACGATGACATGACGATTGTGACAGCGAAAATTATGCACAATACACCGAAGTGGGCATCTATTCCGGTCGCATCTAAACGTAAAAAAGCGCAGTGATGGTTTGTATAAATAACCCTATTTTAGTCAATTATGTTAAAAGACTGAAAGAAGGGAGACTGACACATGGAAGCAGGAACATTGCGTCAAATATTGCTCATTACGGATGGTTGCTCAAATCAAGGGGAAGATCCTGCAGCGATGGCAGCATTGGCTCGCGAGCGGGGGATTACAGTAAATGTGATTGGTGTTGTAGAAAATGATGTCATTGATGAAAAAGGGATAAAAGAAATTGAAAATATTGCGTTATCAGGTGGTGGTGTAAGTCAAATTGTGTATGCACAGCAATTATCACAAACTGTTCAAATGGTAACACAAAAAGCGATGACTCAAACGATACAAGGGGTGATTAATCGAGAGCTTAAGCACATATTAGGAGAGTCTAAGAAGCTTGAGGATTTACCGCCGGATACACGAGGAGAAGTGATGGAGGTGGTCGATGAGCTTGGAGAAACGAGTAAGCTTGAAGTATTAGTGCTTGTGGATACAAGTGCCAGCATGAAGCATAAATTGCCTACAGTAAAGGATTCGCTGCTCGACTTATCACTCAGTATGAATGCAAGAATAGGTGAAAATCGCTTTTCTGTTTTTGTATTTCCCGGGAAAAAGAAAGATGTTGAAAAATTACTAGAATGGACGCCAGAGCTTAATGCATTATCAAAAATCTTTCCGAAGTTAACAACAGGAGGGATTACGCCAACAGGTCCAGCCATTCGTGAAGCATTATCATATTTTAATAAAAAGCGTTCATTAAGGGGCTTATTATCACATGATGAACAATACTATGAGGACTCAATGTAAACTTAAAAAAGGTGATCGCATTACCGGAAAATGGAATGCAAATGAGTACACAGTTATCAAGGAGTTAGGATACGGTGCAAATGGAGTTGTCTACTTAGTTGAAAGTAAAAATCAGCCATTTGCCTTAAAACTAAGTGACAATGGTACGTCCATTATTTCTGAGATGAATACTCTTAAATCCTTTTCTAAGGTCCATGGGTCTGCCATTGGACCTTATTTTTTGGAAGCGGATGATTTTCAGCGACAAGGTGCTACTTTGCCGTTTTATGTAATGGAGTATATTAAAGGCGAAGGGCTTTTAGAGTTTATAGAGAAGAAGGGAACAGCTTGGATTGGTGTGCTTATGCTTCAGCTTCTAACGAGTTTAGTGGAATTACATAAACATGGGTGGGTGTTTGGGGACTTAAAACCGGAGAATTTAATTGTCTCCATGCCTGCTTACCGAGTACGTTGTGTCGATGTAGGAGGAACAACAGCGATAGGACGTGCTATTAAAGAGTTTACTGAATTTTTCGATAGAGGATACTGGGGATTAGGTTCTCGTAAAGCAGACCCATCATATGACTTGTTTGCTGTAGCAATGATTATGCTTAATGCTGCTTATCCAACTCGCTTTTCTAAAAAAGGGGAAGGATATATGCAATTAAAAGAGCGAATTATTCAGAAGCAAGTATTGAAGCCCTATCGAAAGATGTTGGAAAAAGCATTGCTTGGGAAATATACATCAGCAGAAGAAATGCGCCAAGATTTAATTACTATTTTAAGTCAACCAAGTGATCAACCCATTCCCAAAACGCAAAAAGTGCAAAAAACTAAACCAACTCAATCAACAAAACAAGCAAGTCGTCTGCAGCAAAAGGCAAGACAAAAAAAGAAAGGTCACTTTGTGGAAACGTTTGTCCTTGTAGCAGTTATTTCTTTGTTGTACGCTCTTTACATGTATGATCAATTGTTATGATATAGTAAATTATATACAAAAAAATTGAAACAATTTGCCTGTTGAATCGTATACATAGAGGGAGATGGGCAGACTGTCAACAAAGAAGGAAGAGAGTATGTTACAGCATAAAGTGCTTCATGTCATTCATAAGCATAAGTTAATAGAAAAGAATGCAAAGTTATTAGTAGGGGTTTCAGGAGGCCCTGATTCACTTGTATTGTTACATGTTCTGAAACAATTGCAGAAGGTAATGGAGTGGGACCTTTTTGTGGCTCATGTCGATCACATGTTTCGCGGAGAAGAGTCTTATGAAGATTATTTGTTTGTAGAGAAGATTTGTAAAGAATGGGACATTGTATTTGAAGGGTGTCGAATCGATGTACCGGCACATATGAAACAGACAGGTGAGAGCACGCAGCTTGCTGCAAGGAAATTACGCTTTGAACTTTTTGCAGAATTGATGAAGAAATACGGGTGTTCGACGCTTGTTCTTGGTCATCACGGTGATGATCAAGTAGAAACGATGCTGATGCGTATGACAAGGGGAGCAACCGGAACAGCGAGAGCTGGTATTCCATTGAAACGTCCGTTCAAGGATGGGAAAATTGTTCGACCATTTCTTGCTGTAACAAAGGCAGATATTTATGAATATGCTAGGACTCATTCCTTGCAACCGAGGATAGATCCTAGTAATGCCAAGAACGATTATGTAAGAAATCGCTTTCGACATGAGGTATTGCCTTTTTTAAAGCAAGAAAATCCGCTTGTTCATGAACAATTTCAACGTTTCAGTGAAGAAATTTACGAAGATGAAGCTTTTTTGCACGACTTGGTTTTAAAAAAAATGGATGGGATTTGGGTGAAAAAAGAGAAAGGTTATGCATCTATTCAGATTGATTCCATACTTGCGATGCCTAAGCCTTTACAAAGGAGAGCGATTCAACTAATATTAAATTATCTTTACTTAGATAGACCATCATCGCTTTCAGCACTACATATTGATCAGCTTTTATCTTTATTTTTGAATCCTCAACCATCTGCTGAATTGCATCTTCCGGAGGGCCTCATTGTAGAAAAATCGTATCATATATGTACCTTTCGTTTTTTTAAACGGGAAACCGTGAATTATTCCCTTTTATTACAAATTCCTGGTGATACGTTTCTTCCGAATGGATATAGGATTAAAGCACAGTATATAGAAGGAGACATTCCTGCTATAAGTGGAAATGATTTTTGTATTATTCCTTACTCGATGGTTACTTTTCCTTTAACGGTCCGTACAAGACATATGGGGGATCGCATGAAAGTCAAAGGTTTAGGCGGGACAAAGAAAATAAAGGATATTTTTATTGATGAGAAGGTCCCTATTTTTAAACGAAATGATTGGCCTATTGTTGTCGATGGAATGGGACACATCATTTGGCTTCCGGGTCTAAAAAAATCCTACATAGAATCAGAAAGTGTAATCGATGAATCGTCTTTAATTTATTTACAATATAAGAAAGCTTAATTCTTCATAGGGGGCAATTAATAACAATGACCATGAAAAATGACATTGAAAAAGTGTTAATAACTGAGGAAGAACTTCAAAGTAAAATTAAGGAATTAGCAGCACAGCTTGAAAATGACTACCAAGATAAATTTCCATTAGCTGTTGGAGTGTTAAAAGGAGCTCTGCCGTTTATGAGTGACTTATTAAAAAGAATGGATGCCCATTTAGAAATGGACTTCATGGATGTTTCAAGCTATGGTAACTCGACTGTATCTTCCGGTGAAGTGAAAATCGTTAAAGATTTGAACGCATCTGTAGAAGGCAGAGATGTCTTGATTATTGAAGATATTATTGATAGCGGTTTAACATTAAGCTACTTGGCGGAATTATTCAGATACCGCAAAGCTAAATCGGTCAGAATCGTGACATTGTTAGATAAGCCTACAGGAAGAAAAGTAGATATAAAACCAGATTATGCAGGTTTTATCGTGCCAGATGCCTTTGTTGTTGGCTATGGCTTGGATTATGCAGAAAGATACCGTAATCTACCTTATATCGGCGTATTAAAGCCTGAGATTTACAACAGCTGATTCAGCTGAACACCAATAAAAACAGCGGTGTTAAAATATTGTAAACGAATAATTTTCTATGATACTATTTACTATAGTTTGTTGACTCATGGGAGGAGGTAGGGTATGAATCGGATCTTCCGTAATACGATATTTTATTTATTGATCTTTTTGGTCATTATTGGGATTGTTAGTATTTTTAACAATAACAATGAACCGACTGAGACTATTACCCAAGACCAGCTTTATAAAAACTTGGAAGATGGGAAAGTAAAATCATTAACCATGCAGCCTGAAAGTGGCGTTTATGAAATTATAGGGCAGCTTGAAGGGTATAAAGAAGGTCAATATTTTGTAACATATATCCCACCAAATGAATATTATCAAGCAAAAATTGGTGAGATTGTTGACAAGCAAGGAATTGAAAAATTTGATGTAAAACCTGCGGAAAAAACAAGTGGTTGGGTAACGTTCTTTACAGGAATTATTCCATTTGTTATCATCTTCATTCTCTTTTTCTTCTTACTTAACCAAGCTCAAGGTGGCGGCGGCGGCCGTGTAATGAACTTTGGGAAAAGTAAAGCTAAGCTATACAATGATGATAAGAAGAAAGTTCGCTTCAATGATGTAGCAGGAGCAGATGAAGAGAAGCAGGAGCTTGTCGAAGTGGTTGAATTTTTAAAAGACCCTCGAAAGTTCGCTGAGCTAGGTGCTCGTATACCAAAAGGGGTGCTTTTAGTGGGACCTCCTGGTACGGGTAAAACATTACTTGCGAAAGCAGTAGCTGGTGAAGCGGGTGTTCCATTCTTCTCTATCAGTGGTTCAGATTTCGTTGAGATGTTTGTCGGAGTAGGGGCTTCGCGCGTGCGTGATTTGTTTGAAAATGCTAAGAAAAATGCTCCGTGTATTATCTTTATTGACGAAATTGATGCTGTTGGACGCCAACGTGGTGCAGGACTTGGAGGCGGGCATGATGAGCGTGAACAAACGCTTAACCAATTGCTTGTTGAAATGGATGGTTTTGGTGGAAATGAAGGGATTATCATGATTGCTGCAACAAACCGTGCAGACATTCTTGACCCTGCGTTATTAAGACCGGGCCGTTTTGACCGTCAAATTACAGTTGGTCGCCCAGATGTAAAAGGTCGTGAAGAAGTATTAAAAGTACATGCTCGTAATAAACCATTAGCAGATAGTGTTGATCTAAAGGCTATTGCACAACGTACACCAGGATTCTCTGGAGCGGACCTTGAAAACTTATTAAATGAAGCGGCTCTTGTGGCAGCTCGTCAGAATAAGAAAACAATTGATATGTCTGACTTAGATGAAGCATCTGACCGTGTTATTGCAGGACCTGCTAAGAAAACGCGTGTTATTTCTAAGAAAGAGCGTAATATTGTAGCTTGGCATGAAGCAGGGCATACAATTATCGGTTTAGTATTGGATGATGCAGAAGTGGTACATAAGGTAACGATTGTTCCACGTGGTCAAGCAGGCGGGTATGCGGTAATGTTGCCGAAGGAAGATCGTTTCTTTATGACAGAGCCAGAGCTGAAGGATAAAATTGTTGGTTTGCTTGGTGGACGTGTAGCGGAAGAAATTACGTTTGGTGAGGCAAGTACAGGTGCTCATAACGATTTCCAACGTGCTACTGGTATTGCTCGCAGTATGGTTATGGAGTACGGGATGAGCAAGTTAGGTCCGCTTCAATTCGGAAGCTCTCAAGGTCAAGTATTTTTAGGTCGTGATTTTAATAACGAACAAAATTACTCCGATAAGATTGCTTATGAAATTGATTTAGAAGTACAACGAATCATTAATGAGTCTTATGAAAGATGTAAGCAAATTCTTACAGAAAATCGTGAGAAGTTAGATTTAGTAGCAAGAACGTTACTTGATGTGGAAACACTAGACCAAGAACAAATCCAAAGTCTGTACCGTGAGGGGAAACTACCGGATNNATGTAAAGGTAAAGATTAATGCCAAAAAAGAAGATTCGACACCTTTTGAAGGGAATCAAGCACCTTCTTTAGAAAAGGGTCCAAAAGATACAAATAATAAGTTATGATTGTATAACGAGAAAAAGGTATTCCTAGATGGAATACCTTTTTCTCGCTTAGTAATTACTTATCTTATTCTCAGAATATGACAAGATACTTTCGTTTTACTTCTATTATCGTGTAAAATAATGATTAAGTGTGACGTAGGAGAATAATTTATTAGGGGGATAGAACGATGATTTTTGTATTAGATGTTGGAAATACAAATACAGTCTTAGGGGTATATGAGGATGATATTTTGAAATATCATTGGCGAATTGAGACAAATCGTCATAAGACAGAAGATGAGTATGGAATGATCATTAAATCTTTATTACAGCATGAGGGGCTATCTTTTGACCAATTTGATGGCATGATTATATCTTCTGTTGTGCCTCCTATTATGTTTGCGCTAGAGAGAATGTGTAAGAAATATTTTGGTATTAAGCCGTTGGTTGTTGGACCAGGTATTAAGACAGGGTTAGACATTAAATATGAAAACCCGCGTGAAGTAGGTGCGGACCGAATTGTGAATGCTGTTGCTGGTATTCACGAATTTGGAAGCCCTCTCATTATTGTGGATTTTGGAACAGCAACAACTTATTGTTACATTAATGAAGACAAACAATATATGGGTGGAGCAATTGCCCCTGGGATTAATATTTCAACGGAGGCTCTTTATTCAAAAGCAGCGAAGCTACCGAGAATTGAAATTAGCCGTCCGGAGGGTGTAATTGGTAAAAATACTGTTTCAGCCATGCAGTCTGGTATTTTATATGGTTATGTAGGACAAGTAGAAGGCATTGTTGCTCGAATTAAGGAGCAAAGTAAAATCGAGCCGCTTGTTATCGCGACAGGAGGACTTGCACCGTTAATTGCTAATGAATCCACGGCGATTGATATTGTAGAACCGTTTTTAACGTTAAAGGGACTTCAGTTAATTTATAAGCGGAATCGTGAACAAGTAAAGAATTAAAGAATTAAAGGCAGCTAGGAAAGGGGCAAAAGTAGTGAAAGATTATTTAGTAAAGGCATTGGGATATAATGGACAGGTGCGTGCGTATGCCGTTTCTACGACAGAAACAGTGGGAGAAGCTCAGCGCCGTCATTATACATGGCCAACTGCTTCTGCTGCATTAGGTCGTGCTATGACAGCGGGTTTGATGATGGGAGCTATGTTAAAAGGTGAGGAAAAGCTCACGATTAAAATCGAAGGTGGCGGGCCAATCGGTGCCATTCTAGTGGATAGCAATGCAAAAGGTGAAGTGCGCGGCTATGTAACGAATCCACACGTTCATTTCGATTTAAATGAGCATGGTAAATTGGATGTAAGACGAGCAGTCGGTACCGATGGGATGTTAACGATTGTAAAGGATATTGGATTACGTGATCACTTTACTGGCCAAGTTCCGATTGTATCAGGAGAGCTTGGTGAAGATTTCACTTACTATTTTGCTACTTCAGAGCAAGTTCCGTCATCAGTAGGTGTAGGCGTGCTTGTGAATCCGGATAACTCTATTCAAACAGCTGGTGGTTTTATTATTCAATTAATGCCTGGAACAGACGATTCAACTATTACAGAAATTGAAAATCGATTGCAGAGTATTCCGCCTGTTTCAAAAATGATTCAAGCAGGATTAACGCCTGAAGAAATTTTGGACCAACTTTTAGGAGAAGGAAATGTAAAGGTGTTAGAGAAAATGCCAGTATCGTTTCAATGCCAATGTTCAAGAGAGAGAATTTCAAATGCCTTAATCAGCTTAGGGAAAGCAGAAATTCAGGACATTATTGAAGAAGAAGGTAAGGCGGAAGCACAGTGTCACTTTTGTAATGAACAATATCAATTTTCTAAAGAAGAGCTTGAGGAATTAGCGGCAGAAGCAAAATAAAGGCCAACGGGGGAAGGATAGTTGTCGAAGAAGCGGTTAAGATCTATGGTTGCTGGTCTTGCTTTGTTAAATCTGATTACGATTGTCGTATTTGCGATTTGGCCGATGTTTAACTCTCGAACGGTTGGCGGAGGAGAAACGGTAGCTCAAATTGGTGATGTAGGTATCTCAAGAGAGAGTTGGATAAATGAGCTAGAACAACGGTACGGGAAAGATGTGCTCAAAGAAATGGTTGATGAGGAAGTCGTAAAACAAATGGCTGAGAAATATGATGTAAGCGTCACAGACCAGGAAATTGAGCGCGAATATAAGATAATGAAAACGTTATATGGAACCTACGAACAATCACAAAGTCAGTCTGAAGACCAGAGAAAGGCTCAAATCAAAGCAGACTTATTATTAGAAGAGATTTTGACGAAAGATGTAAGCGTATCGGAAACAGAAATAAAAAACTATTATAACGACAATCAGGATTTATTTCGAATCCCGACTACTTATCGAATTTCTCACTTAACAACAACGACAAAAAGTGAGGCGGATAAAGTAGTGAAAGAGCTGACAAAGGGCGTTTCTTTTCAGGTGTTAGCTATGGAGAAATCTCTTGATGAGTTTACAGCTAATCAAGGCGGGGCGATGGGTTTTATTTCTGAAGATAATGAACGAGTGCCAAAGGTCTATATTGAGACGGCGGCATCAATGAAAACAAATGATTGGAGCAAGCCGATTCAAATTGAAGAAGGCTGGGCGGTTCTATATCTTCATGAAAAAATTAAAGGAGAGCAATTCTCTTATGATGAAGTGAAACAACAGATTCGTCGTCAATTAGCTATGGAACATATTCAAACATCTGTATCTAGCGAACTATTTTGGGATGAACTAGAAGTTGAATGGTTTTATGGTGTGAAATAAGTAAAAACTACTAGAAGAAAGTAGAAAATAGTTGACAATAGTCTATACAATCTGATAATTTTAAATTAATAAAACCAATATACTTACTAGGTATTTAAAAATGAAGGAGTGAACGAAATGGCACGTATTGCTAATTCCGTACTTGAATTAATTGGTCAAACACCAATTGTAAAATTAAACAGAATTCCAGAAGAAAACATCGCAGATATTTACTTGAAACTAGAGTACTTTAATCCAGGGAGCAGTGTAAAAGATCGTATTGCACTTGCAATGGTTGAGGCAGCTGAAAAAAGCGGTCAATTAAAAGAGGGCGATACAATTATTGAGCCTACAAGTGGAAATACAGGAATTGGTCTAGCATTAGTTGCATCTGCTAAAGGATATAAATCCATTCTTGTTATGCCGGAAACAATGAGCTTAGAGCGTCGTAACTTACTTCGTGCATATGGTGCGGAATTAGTTCTTACTCCAGGGCCAGAAGGTATGAAAGGTGCTATTGCTAAAGCAGAAGAATTAGCAAAAGAGAAAGGCTATTTCTTACCTCAACAATTTAACAATACAGCAAACCCTGAAGTTCACCGTCAAACAACAGGTCCTGAGATTGTTGAAGCTTTTGGTGATGAAGGATTAGATGCTTTCATTGCTGGTATCGGTACAGGTGGAACAATTACAGGTGCTGGTGAAGTGTTACGTGAGAAATATCCAAACATTAAGATTTACGCGGTGGAGCCGAAAGATTCTCCAGTTTTATCAGGTGGAAAACCAGGCCCTCATAAAATTCAAGGAATTGGTGCAGGTTTTGTACCAAGCATCTTGAATACTGAGTTATATGATGGAATTATTCAAATTACAACGGAAGAAGCATTTGAATATGCTCGCCGTGCTGCGAAAGAAGAAGGAATCTTAGGTGGTATTTCTTCAGGAGCTGCGATTAGTGCTGCAATTAAAGTAGCTAAAGAGTTAGGTGCGGGTAAAAAAGTACTAGCTATTATTCCAAGTAACGGAGAGCGTTATTTAAGTACACCTCTTTATCACTTTGAATAATCTTGGTAGGAATAGTAAAAGGCAAAGTTCCTTTAGGGGCTTTGCTTTTTTTAGTTGTGTAACTTGCGTTTTGCCTTTGAAAGTGAGTACACTCAGTATGTGAATTTTTTGATGAGATGAAGGAGAGTAAGAAATGTCGGGAATAAGTAATTTGCAAACAAAATGCGGCCCTTATACGCTTGATTATCAAAAGAAAACGTATATTATGGGCATTTTAAATGTTACACCAGATTCTTTTTCAGATGGCGGTCGCTACGATCATATTGATGCAGCCCTAAGACATGCAGAGCAAATGGTAGAGGATGGAGCAGATTTAATCGATATCGGGGGAGAGTCAACACGCCCGAATTATGAGCGAATTCCAGATGAAGAAGAAATAGAGCGTGTCGCACCTGTTATTGAAGCGATTTCTAAACGGATTGATGTCCCGCTTTCAATTGATACGTATAAATCAAAGGTCGCAAAAGCTGCGATTGAAGCAGGTGCTCATATTATTAATGATATATGGGGAGCGAAGGCTGACCCTGAAATGGCAAAGGTCGCAGCTCAATATCAAGTGCCGATTATCCTCATGCACAATCGCGAGGGGCAAACCTATCAACATTTTATGCGTGATGCACTGCAAGACTTGTATGAAAGCATCGCTCTTGTAAAAGCGGCCGGTGTAAGAGAGGAACAAATTATCTTGGATCCAGGGATTGGATTTGCCAAAGATGTCACACTGAATTTAGAAATGATGCGAAATCTTGATACGCTTGTGGCATTAGGTTATCCGGTCTTGTTGGCTACATCTCGTAAATCTATGATCGGACATGTATTAGATTTGCCGCCGGTAGAGCGTGTAGAAGGTACGGCTGCTACGATTTGCTTCGGTATTGGACAAGGATGCCAGCTTGTTCGAGTACATGATGTGAAAGAAATGGCGCGTACAGCAAAGATGATGGATGCGCTTGTTAAGAAAGGAGAATACAGTGGATAAAATTTATCTAAACGAAATGGAGTTTTATGGATATCACGGTGTGTTTCCAGAAGAAACAAAACTTGGACAACGATTTGTTGTTGATATAGTAGTGGAGACGGATTTAGCAAAAGCAGGTCAAACGGATTGCTTAGATGACTCTATTAACTATGGTGAATTATTTGAAGTAGTTCAAGGGATTGTGGAAGGAGAGCCGATGAAGCTGCTTGAAGCAGTTGCTGAAACCATTTCAACAAAGCTATTGGAGAAATTCCCTAGCATTCAAAATTGTACGGTAAAAGTAATCAAGCCTAATCCGCCGATACGAGGGCATTATAAATCGGTTGCAATTGAAATTACGAGAGGGAGATAACGATGGAGAATATCGCATACCTTTCGATTGGGTCCAACATCGGCAATCGACTTGCTACTTTTCATGAAGCGCTTCGATTATTAGATGGTAATGAATCGGTAAATATTGTCGGCTGTTCATCTTTGTATGAAACAGATCCTGTAGGATATACAGATCAAGATTGCTTTTTAAATGCGGTAATTAAAGTTTTTACTTCTTTAAGCCCCGAAGAATTGCTGCAAACTTGTTTGAATATCGAAACAAAATTAGGGAGAAAGAGGGAAATTAGATGGGGGCCTCGGACCTTAGACCTTGACATTTTGTTATATAATCAAGAAAATATTGAGACAGAGAGTCTTTCTGTTCCACATCCTCGGATGCAAGAAAGAGCATTTGTGATAGTTCCACTATTGGAATTAGACCCAGACATCAAACTTCCGAACGTAAACGCATCTTTGAACGATATTCTAAATCAGATACCGGATAAAGAAGGAGTACGATTATGGAAGCGGAAAAATGGGGGCGACGTATTCGGGCTTTTCGAAAGTTAAAAGGGTTTACACAAGAACAATTTGCGAAAGAAATAGGTGTATCTGTTTCTTTTTTAGGTGAAGTAGAAAGAGGAAACAAAGTACCGCCAGATTATTTTTTACAAGATGTGTCGGATATGCTCAGTGTGTCATTAGAAGAGCTGCAACCGCTAGATGATAAGAAAGAGAAAAGTAAGGGAGGCCCATAGTTTGTTGAAGATTGGAAATGTTGAAATAAGTAATCCTGTTGTGCTGGCTCCTATGGCTGGTGTTTGCAATTCGGCTTTCCGTTTAACAGTAAAGGAGTTTGGCGCAGGACTTGTGTGTGCTGAAATGATTAGTGACAAAGGGATTAATCTTAAGAACAAAAAAACAATGGGTATGCTATATATAGATGAACGTGAAAATCCATTGAGCTTACAAATTTTCGGCGGCGAAAAAGAATCACTTGTGCAAGCGGCTAAGTTTGTGGATAAAAACACAAATGCTGATATTATTGATATTAATATGGGGTGCCCCGTTTCTAAAATTATTAAATGTGAAGCAGGAGCAAGATGGCTGCTTGATCCAAATAAAATTTATGATATGGTGTCAGCGGTTGTTGATGCAGTTGATAAACCAGTTACGGTGAAAATGCGTATCGGTTGGGATGACAATCATATTTTTGCTGTCGAGAATGCAAGAGCGGTAGAACGTGCTGGCGGCAGTGCGGTAGCTGTACACGGCAGAACGCGTGTTCAAATGTATGAAGGAAAAGCAAACTGGGATATTATTCGAGATGTGAAAAATGCAGTGAACATTCCGGTTATCGGGAATGGGGATGTTGTAACGCCTCAAGACGCTAAAAGAATGCTAGACGGGGTCGGTGTTGATGGTGTTATGATTGGCCGTGCTGCACTTGGGAATCCATGGATGATTTATCAAACTGTTAAATACTTAGAATCAGGTGTACTAATGCCGGAGCCAAGTGTACGTGAAAAAATGGATGTATGCGTACTCCACATGGACCGCCTTATTGCCTTGAAAAATGAAAATATTGCAGTACGTGAGATGCGTAAGCACGCTGCTTGGTATTTAAAAGGTGTTCAAGGGAATGGAAAAGCACGTAAAGAGATTAACGAATGTAATACACGAGAAGATGTTGTGAAGCTTCTATACGGTCTTGTAGAAGAAATTGAAGCGAAAGAACAAAATATGCAAATGGTGTAAACGTTTGACATTGTGTCGGCGTTTCCCTATAATACGCTTAACTTCAACTGCCGGATTTTCTGGCAGTTTTTATATGGGCTGAAAACGTAAATATTTCAGTTAAAAGGCTTGTTCGATTTCTTTGTTTTATGTAAGAATAAATAAGGATGTTAAACAATCAATCGCATACGGTTATATAATGCTGAAAAATACAGACGGAGATGATATTCGATGAGTCATGAAGAATTAAATGACCAATTGCAAGTAAGACGAGATAAAATGCAAGCGATGCAAGAAGGTGGGAAGGATCCATTTGGCAGCCGCTTTGATCGTACACATACAGCAGCAGAAATTAAAGAAGCGTATGGTGATATTTCTAAGGAAGAGCTGGAAGAAAAAGAAATCCAGGTAACGATTGCAGGACGTGTGATGACGAAACGTGGAAAAGGAAAAGCTGGGTTTGCGCATATTCAAGATATTAGTGGGCAAATTCAAATCTACGTAAGAAAAGATGCAGTCGGTGAAGAACCGTATCAAGATTTCGGACAAACGGATTTAGGAGACCTTGTTGGTGTAACAGGTGTTGTGTTTAAAACAAATGTAGGAGAGCTTTCAATCAAGGCAAAAGAGTATGTATTTTTAACAAAAGCTCTTCGTCCGCTTCCTGATAAATTCCATGGTTTAAAGGATGTTGAGGAGCGCTATCGTAAACGCTATGTCGACTTAATTACGAATGAGGAAAGCAAGCATACTTTTATTTTGCGCAGTAAAATCATTCAAGAAATCCGTCGTTATTTAGATGGACAAGGATTCTTGGAAGTAGAAACACCAATGTTGCATTCAGTTGCTGGTGGAGCGGCTGCTCGTCCATTCAATACACACCACAATGCATTAGATATGCCTTTGCACCTTCGTATTGCGATTGAGCTTCATTTGAAGCGTTTAATCGTCGGCGGAATGGAAAAGGTATATGAAATTGGTCGTGTATTCCGTAACGAAGGGGTATCAACAAGACACAACCCTGAATTTACAATGATTGAATTATATGAAGCGTATGCAGATTATAAGGACATTATGAGTTTAACAGAGAACTTAGTGGCACATGTAGCGCAAGAGGTACTAGGTACAACAACCATCCAATACGGTGAATATGAAATTGATTTAAAACCTGAGTGGAAACGACTTCACATGGTTGATGCGGTTAAAGAATATACAGGAGTAGACTTCTGGAAGCACATGACGAAAGAAGAAGCTCAACAATTAGCGAAAGAGCATAATATTGAAATAAAAGATACGATGGAATTTGGCCATATTGTAAATGAATTCTTTGAACAAGTAGTAGAGGAAAAATTAATTCAACCAACTTTTATTTATGGTCATCCAGTTGAAATTTCGCCATTAGCAAAGAAAAATCCAGAAGATCCACGTTTCACAGATCGCTTTGAGTTGTTCATTGTAGCTCGCGAACACGCAAATGCTTTCACAGAGTTAAATGATCCGATCGATCAGCGTCAACGTTTCGAAGCACAATTAGTAGAACGTGAACAAGGGAACGATGAAGCGCATGAAATGGATGAAGACTTCATTGAAGCATTAGAATACGGTATGCCTCCCACTGGTGGTTTAGGAATTGGTATCGATCGTTTAGTTATGCTGTTAACGAATTCTCCATCAATTCGCGATGTTCTATTATTCCCATTAATGCGTCACCGTTAATGGAAGAGAAGGTAAACTAAATCGAGTACGAACAGTCTTTTAAAAAGACTGCTTCGTATTCGATTTTTTATTTAATACCTTTAGTTACAAAAACTAGTTGTATAATTTTTTAAAAAAAGTATTGCAACGAAGATACAATGGTGGTATATTTATATCTGTTGTTACGAGCGAGTCACATACAGATTAAGAAAGTAAAACAAATCTTAAAAAAGTGTTGACGAGGATTCGCGAAAATGATATTATATAAAAGTTGCTTCGTTAGGAAGTAACGAACATTGCTCTTTGAAAACT